>NZ_JABCPZ010000279.1 GCF_013283785.1 Nonomuraea antri | reverse complement strand
ACCTGGACGTCACCAGCACCGCCCCGCGCCCGGCCCCGGCCGCGCCGACCACTCCGGCGATCAGCGCGAAGTTGGAGACGAGCCCGTCCATCGCCCCGAACACGGCCGGCCGCAGCCAGCCACCGGTCACGTCACGGTGGCTGTGGTGCTTTTCCGGCGAGTACGGATGAGCCAGCTCAATAGTCACAACAATCCTCCCCAAATTCACCCTTATTGCGAAATGTAGGCAAATACCAGATGATCCGCAACGAAGGAAAGGCTTGCCTGACCTGCAAAGACGCGAGTTATTCGGAAAGGGCGCGACGAGAGATAAACGGAGAGTAATGTCAACGCGTCACTCGTTGTGATCGCATGACCGCGTATGGCCGCAGGAAGAACGGCGTGCGAGACTCGCTCCATGGAAGGCGACGAAGAGATGAGCGCTCTGGCACATGAAGCATGGCTGGTCGCCCACGCGCCTCCCCGTGAGGCCGTGGTGTTTCCCGCCGGTGGGCCTTCCGGTTTCACGGTCGACGATTGGCTCAAGCTGCCCGAGATCCATCAGCGGATCGAGTTGATCGACGGGAGTTTCGTCGTGAGCCCCTCGGCTACCAGTCTCCATGCACTCTGCGCCGGCGGGCTGAGAAACATACTCAACGCGGCGGCGAGGGCCGCGGGATCAGACCTGGCGGTGATCGAGGCCTTCAACATCGAGGTGGTGGGCGACGGCTTCATCCCCGACGTCGTGGTCCTGCCCCGCCCCCTGGTCTTGGCGAACATGACGGTCGTCGCGGCCTCGGAGGTCGCCGCCGTGGCCGAGGTCGTGAGCGCCGGTCCCGGTAACCACAAACGCGACTATCAAGACAAGCCGCCCAAGTATGCGGCGGCGGGCATTCCGGTGTTCATCAGGGTCGAGATCGAAGGAGCCGACTTCCCGCGTGTCGAGGTGCTGGAGCTGGGGGCGGACGGGTATGAGACGGTGACGCAGGCCAAGCCCGGGGAAACGGTCACGCTGAGCGAGCCGTTCCCCGTCTCGTTCGACCCCGCCGACCTCCTTCACTCCTGACCTTCGGGCAGGGCGGTCCCTTTCGGCGCTCAGTGCATGCCTGGCCTTACGTCACTTTGCGTTATTGATCGACTGCGCTCGCTATGGCCGCGCTGATCGTGGCGTGCGAGACTCGGTTTCATGGAAGGTGACCACGAGATGAGTGCTCTGGCGACCGAAGGTTGGCTGATCGCACATCCGCCTCCCGAGGGCGTGCCTTGGTTTCCCTCGGGTCACGCCTCCGGTTACGCCGTCGATGACTGGCTCAAGCTGCCCGAATCCGGGGAGCGCATCGAGTTGATCGACGGGAGTTTCGTCGTGAGTCCAATGGCTTCTGGCGTGCATGCGCTGTGTGCCGGTCGGTTGCGGGCCATTCTCGCGGCGGCGGCCCACCGGGCGGGGAGCGGGCTGGAGGCGGTGGAGACCATCAACGTCACGACCGGCGAGAGCGGGTTGATTCCCGATATCGCCGTGTTGCCCGGGGCGTTGCTCATGTCGGGTCTCGCCGTCTTTCCCGCCTCCGAGATCGCCGCGGTGGTGGAGGTGGTCAGCCCTGGTCCGGGCAACCGGGTGCGGGACTACGAGATCAAGCCGGTCAAGTACGCCGCGGGCGGCATTCCGGTGTTCGTCCGGGTCGACATCGATGGGCCCGACATTCCGTGCGTCGAGGTGCTGGAGCTGGGGCCGGACGGGTACGAGACGGTCACGCAGGCCAAGCCCGGGGAAACGGTCACGCTGAGCGAGCCGTTCCCCGTCTCGTTCGACCCCGCCGACCTCCTCTACTCCTGATCTTCCCGCCGTGAAGGTTCAGATCCGGGCCGGGGCGGGCACGGCCGGCGTCTCTGCGGGCGTCTCGGCGGGTGTGCCGTGGATGAGGGCCTTGCAGTCCTCGATCGCCGACTCCAGCAGTTCTCGAAGCAGTTTGTCCGGGTCTGGGATGCAGGCCTGGACGATGCCCACCACCGCCAGCTGCACCGCGTTCGGCGCGGCGTACCTGCGGAAGCCCTTCTCGGTGATCTTGGCGGCCCGGCTGAACCGTCTGGCCTGCTCGGCGGCGTGCGGGACCTGCTCCATCGCGTGCCTGCTCCGCTCGCTGAGCCGTCCGGACGGGGCGCCGTCGAGCCTGGCCAGCATCTCCTCGGCGGCCAGCACCGACACCGCGAGCGCGAGCTGGCGCTCGGCGGCGGCCACGGGCAGGGCCGTGGTGGCGCAGCGCAGCGCGAGGTGAGCGTCCACGCGCAGGTCGTCGCTGGCCAGATCGATGATCGACGGGACGAGATTCACCAGTTGGGCGCGGCTCTCGTCGCCGGTGTTGTCGTTGACGAGCCTGGCCAGCGCCGCCAGCAACGGGTGCGTGCAGGCCGGGTGGTCGCTCCACCGCTCTCCGGCCAGGTAGGAGGCCAGTTCCATGAAACAGGCACCGCGCTTCGGGTTGCGATGCCTGCCACGGGACAGGACCGGCATGTGATCAAGGTGATTGTCCACGGGTGCTCCACTGCTCCACGCGATAGCCGTCTTTTCAGTCTGCGCCGGGAAGAGGGCCAGCGCCAGTGATGGGCGCTATTCGGCACGTCGGTACGACTTCTTCCCAGAAGTCCGACTCTGTGACATCACCGGAGGGTAATGCGGAGGTATCCACCGATTTGCCGAAGGATTGGGATCACCCGGCTCAGGAACGGACGAAGACGGCCACCGTCCTGGCCGGGACGGTCAGCGTGCCGGTCGCCGGGTCGAACGACGAGCGCCGCACCACCGGATCCGCCGACCCCGCCTGCACCGGGTGGAGGCGCACCCGCTGCCCGGCCAGGGCCGGCATCGGCTGTTCCTGGGGCTGCGGGGTGGCGTTGAACACCACGGTGATCGAGCGCCAGCGTCGGTCCAGGTCCGTGCCGTTCAGGTGCATCGTGATGACCCCGTCCACGGTCGGTGGGAACGTCAGGCGGCGTTGGATCTCGAAGAGCGTCCCGAGAGCGAACACCGGCGAGGACGTTCTGATCCGCAGCAACTCCCCGTACCGGGCGCGGGCGGCGTTGATCGCGGCGCAGTCGGGCCGCAGCGCCGGATCGGCCAGCAGCGGCCGCGCGAACGGCCACTTCGACTCGTTGTCCGCCTTCGGCGGCAGCCCGGCGCCGAAGCCGTTGCCCGCCGAGCAGTCCCACAGCAGCCGGTTGAACCAGTCGCCCGAGTCGTAGGAGTTGCGATCCAGCGACTTCGAGCGCAACCGCTCGCTGCCCGCGTGCACGAACGTCGTGCCCTGCGCCAGCACCGCCGTCGCCAGCGACAACGCCTGCATGCGCACCCGGTCGGCCATCGAGGTGGGCTGCGGCAGCTTGTAGGCGAGCGCGTCGAACAGGGTCTCGTTGTCGTGCGCGTCCACGTACGTCACGACCTCGCCGGGGGCATCCGCGTATCCGGCGGGCCGCCCGTTGTAGTCGATCTCGGAGCCCTTCCTGCCCGACGGCAGCACGTAGTCGCGCAGGTTGCCTGTCAGCCCGATCCTGATCAGGTCCGCGTAGCCGCTCAGCCTGGCCCGCTGCTGCTCGGGTGTGCCGTTGGCGGGCGCGCCGTTCGGGTCGCCGGCCAGGCCGGAGCCGAAGCCCTGCACGCGCGGGTCGGCGTCGAACGGCCCGCCGCCGCGTACCGCGTCGCGCAGCCGGTCGCTGAACGTGCCGATGCCGGTGCCGGCCAGGTTCGCCTGGGTGGCCTGGACGAATCGGGCGTCGTCGGCGACCTCGCCGAAGTTCCAGCCCTCGCCGTACAGGATGATCGACCTGCCGTCGACGCCGTCCGCGGCGGGGGTGAGGGCGTCGAGCGCGCGGCGGACGTCCAGCAGGTTGGCCCTCGGGTGGTGGCCCATGAGGTCGAAGCGGAACCCGTCGATCTTGTACTGCCTGGCCCAGGTGACGACCGAGTCGACCACCAGCTTGCCCATCATGGCGTGCTCGGGCGCGGTGTTGGCGCAGCAGGTGGAGGTGGCGACGGTGCCGTCGTCGAGCAGCCGGTGGTAGTAGCCGGGCACGATCCGGTCGAGCACCGAGCGCGGGTCCTGGCCGGCGGCGTGCGTGTGGTTGTACACCACGTCCATCACCACGCGCAGCCCGGCCCGGTTGAGCCCGGCGACCATGCCGCGGAACTCCTCGATCCGCCGGTCGGGGTCGGTGGCGTAGGAGCCTTCGGGGACGGTGTAGTGCATCGGGTCGTAGCCCCAGTTGAAGGAGTCGGTGGCGGCGGTCCTGGCCACGCACTCCTGCTGCAGCTCGGAGTCGGGCGGCAGGGCGGCCAGGTCGCAGTCCGGCTCACGCCGGTCGGCCCGGCGTTCGGGGATCGTGGCGAGGTCGAAGACCGGCAGCAGGTGCACGTGGGTGAGGCCGTCGCCGGCCAGGGCGCGCAGCTCGCGCATGCCGCGCCACTCGCCGGTGAACGCCGCGTACGTGCCGCGCAGCCCGGCCGGGACGCTCGCGTCGGAGGCGGAGAAGTCGCGCACGTGCAGCTCGTAGATCGAGGCCCGGTGCTGCGGGACGGCCGGAGGCTTGGCCGGCCGGTCCCAGCCGGGCGGCTTCAGCGCGGCGTCATCGAGGTCGACGATCCGGCTGCGCCCGCCGTCGGCGGTCAGGCTCAGGCTGTAGGGGTCGGTGACCTCGTTCGTGACGACCGCGCCCGCGGCGGGGGAGTAGACCGTCACCAGGTACGTGTACTGCCTGCCCCGCCAGGCGGGCGTCCCGGTCACCGACCAGACGCCGGTGTCGTCGTCGCGCCGCATGGGGTGCACACTCCGCCCGCCGCCGTCGTAGAGCGCGAGTTCGACCTCGCGCGCGGTGGGCGCCCACACGGAGAGCCGGGGACGAGCCCGCCCGGTGGGACCCAGCGTGACGGTGGTGGCCGCCGCGTAGACGTCGTCGAGCACGCCGGGCAGCTGCACGCCGGTCGCGGCCAGCAGCCGTCCGCCCGCGTCGCGTTCGACAGCCGCGACCTGGCCGCGCAGCGCCCGCTCGACCAGCCCGGCGTCACGCGCGTCGACCTTCAGCGCGGTGTGGCCGGCCAGGTGCGGCCAGGCGCGACGCTGGGCGTCGGTCAGCGTGCCGGGCGTGAGCCTGATGAGCCGCGCCGCGCCGGTCAGGTCGCCGCCGGCGTGGGCGAGGTCGCCGGTGTCGCTGACGGCCAGCCAGAAGCGGGTGCCCGCCGGAGTCACCCGCCAGGCGACGGTGTCGCGGTCGATCCAGTGCGCGCGGGCCTTCGACAGGTCGACGGGCGGGCCGGCGCGTTCGTCCGTGCTCTGACTCAGCCTCCTCGCCCCCTCGGCCGGCGGCGCCGCGAGTGACGTCCGGGCGCCCGCGCGGTCATCGTTCCCGCCGGACGGGAGCTCATGCGCCGCGAGCGGAGCGGCCAGGACGACTGCCAGGAGTGTCCAGCCGGGTAACCGCGTCATCGGAACCTCCAGGTTTCGAGGGGGTTGCCGGGAAGGTACTCACATGCCAAGATCCTTGCAATGCTTTCAGAAAGTTTCTGCGAAGCCATATACCGCTTTCTAGCCTTGACGTCGGCGAACGCCCATGCTCTGCTGGGGGCCTGTGCAAGATGACCTGGGAAAACGGTTTCGGATCGGGGCCGGCCGTACCTCCTGGGAGATGAAAGCGATCTATGCAATACGTTGCAGAAACCCTCCGCCTCACTCCGGCCGTCCCTGCGTTCATGAGGAGAAGGACATGCGGCGAGCCTTACCGGCAGCGGCACTGTTGGTGGTATTGACGGCGGCCGGCTGCGGCGGCGACGCGGCCCCCGCGCCCGCCCCGGCCCCCGCCGACCCGTCGAAGATCAGCGGCGAGATCACCTGGTGGGACACCACCCGCCCGGACAGCGAAGGCCCCACCTTCCAGGCGCTGATCAAGCAGTTCCGGACCGCCTATCCCAACATCAAGGTCAAGTACGTCAACGTCCCGTCCGACCAGGCGCAGAACCAGTTCCAGACCGCCGCCCAGGCCGGCGCGGGAGCGCCCGACGTGATCCGCTCGGAAGTGGCCTGGACCTCCCAGTTCGCCTCGCTCGGCTACCTGCAGCCGCTCGACGGCACCCGCGCCGTCGACAACGAGTCCGACTTCCTGCCCGGCCCGCTGAGCAGCACCAAGTACAACGGCAAGGGCTACGCCGTCCCGCAGGTCACCGACACCCTGGCGCTGATCTACAACAAGCGGCTGCTGAAGGAGGCGGGACACGACACCCCGCCCACGACCGTCGCCGAGCTCAAGCAGACCGCGCTCGACGTCAAGTCCAAGACGGGCGCCGCAGGTCTGGCGCTCAACGTCGACTCCTACTTCCTGCTGCCCTTCATGTACGGCGAGGGCGGCGACCTGCTCGACGTGCAGAACAAGAAGATCGTCGTCAACTCCCCGCAGAACGTGCAGGCCATGCGGACGGTCGCCGACCTGATCTCCTCCGGCGCCGCGCCCAAGCCGGCCACCACCGAGAGCTACGCCAACGCCATGACCGCCCTGAAGGAGGGCAAGGCGGCGATGATCTACAACGGCCCGTGGGCGCTGTCGGAGATCTATCAGGGCAAGGAGTTCACGGACAAGGCGAACCTGGGCATCGCCCCGGTCCCGGCCGGTTCGGCCAAGGCCGCGGCCCCGACCGGCGGCTGGAACCTGGCCATCTACGCCGGTTCCAAGAACCTGCCCGCCTCGTATGAGTTCGTCCGGTTCATGACCACGGTCGAGTCCCAGGCGAAGATCGCCAAGGAGCTGGGCCTGCTGCCCACCCGCACCTCCGCCTACGACAACGCCGACGTCAAGAGCAACGCCGACGTCGCCGTGTTCAAGCCGATCATGGACACCGCCGTGCCGCGCCCGTGGATCCCCGAGGGCGGCCAGCTCTTCCAGCCGCTGCTGGAGGGCTACCAGGCGCTGGTCGGCGGCACGTCGACGCCGGAGGAGATGCTGAAGAAGGTCGACGAGCAGTACCGCGGCATCATGAAGGACTGGAGCTGAGCCGTGGCCTCGACGCGTGTGACGGCCGCGGGCAAGCCCGCCCGCGGCCGGACCCGCCGTGACGAGCCCCGCCGCGACGAGCCCGGCCGGTTACGGCGGTCCTGGTCCAGGCACTGGTACGCCTGGGCGATGATCGCCCCGGTGCTGGTCGTCATGGCGGTGCTCATCGGCTGGCCGCTGGCCCGCGGCGTCTATCTGTCGCTCACCGACGCCACCGAGGCCACCGTCGGCCGCACGATCGGCGTCAACGTCATCCCGGCCACCTACGAGTTCATCGGCCTGGAGAACTACGTCCGGATCCTGACCAGCGCCCTGTTCTGGGAGAAGCTGCTCTGGACGGTGGTGTGGACGGCCGCCTGCGTGGCGCTGCACTACGGCATCGGGCTCGGCCTGGCCGTGATGCTCAACCGCCGGCTGCGGCTGCGCGGGCTGTACCGGGTGCTGCTGATCGTGCCGTGGGCGGTGCCCGCGTTCGTGGCCGCCTTCATCTGGCGCTATCTCTACAACAGCGACTACGGCGTCTTCAACGGCATGCTCCAGGCGGTCGGGCTCGACTCGGTGAGCTGGCTCGACGAGGCCACCACCGCCAAGGTCGCGGTCATCGCGGTGAACGTCTGGATCGGCGTGCCGTTCATGATGGTGGCCCTGCTCGGCGGCCTGCAGTCGATACCGAAGGAGCTCTACGAGGCGGCCGAGGTCGACGGGGCCGGGCCGTGGCAGCGCTTCCGCGCCATCACGCTGCCCGGGCTGAGCCAGGTGTCGAGCACGGTCATCCTGCTCGGCACGATCTGGACGTTCAACATGTTCCCCATCATCTACCTGGTCACCAGGGGCGGCCCGGGCAGCGAGACCGAGATCCTGGTCACCTACGCCTTCCGCGAGGCGTTCACCGGCATCCGCGACTACGCCGGCTCGGCGGCCTGGGGTGTGATCATCTTGGCGATGCTGGTCGTGCTGGCCGTCGGCTATCGCCGTACGCTGCGCAGACAAGGAGAGGTGTGGTGAGCGCGCCCAACGTGCCGCCGAAGGCGGTGCGGCGACGCAAGCGGATCAGGCGGCGCGGCGAGCGCGGCCCGATGGCCTCGATCGGCCTGCACGCCGGGCTTCTCGTGGCGGTGCTGATCTCGCTGTTCCCGGTGGTGTGGCTGGTGCTGACCTCGCTCAAGCCGCGCGACGGCTGGCTGTCGGCCGAGCTGCGGCTCTTCGACGACTCCTCGCTGGACAACTACGTCCGGGTGCTCGGCGAGACGCAGTTCCCGCGCTGGCTGCTGAACTCGGTGCTGGTGGCCGGGCTCACCATGCTGCTCGGCGTGTTCCTGGCCGCCACCACCGGGTACGCGATCAGCCGCTTCCGCTTTCCCGGGCACCGTTCGGTGATGTGGCTGCTGCTGATCACCCAGATGTTCCCGGTGGCCATCCTCATCGTGCCGCTGTACAACCTGATGGCCGCGCTCCGGCTGCTCGACCAGATCCCGGGGCTGGTCATCGCGTACATGACGATCGCGGTGCCGTTCTGCGCGTGGATGATGAAGAGCTACTTCGACACCGTCCCGCGCGAGATCGACCAGGCCGCGCTGGTCGACGGGCTGACCCCGTTCGGCGCGTTCTGGCGGGTGGTGCTGCCGCTGGCCAGGCCGGGCGTCGCGGTGACCGCGTTCTACTGCTTCATGACCGCCTGGGGCGAGGTCGGCTACGCGACCGTGTTCATGTCGAGCGAGACCAAGCGCACGCTCGGCGTCGGCCTGCAGTCGTTCGTCGGCCAGCACTGGGCTGACTGGGGGCTGCTGACCGCCTCGGCCGTGCTCATCGCGATCCCGGCCGGGGTGGTGTTCCTGCTCGTCCAGCGGCACCTCGTCACGGGGCTGACGGCTGGGGCGACGAAGGCGTGAGCCGGTCGAAGACGAAGCCGAGGTGCCCGTTGAGCCTGACCTGCTGGGCGCGCACGCCGAAGACCTCGCCGATCAGCTCGGGCGTCAGCACCTCGGCGGGCGGCCCGCCGGCCAGGATCCGGCCGTCGCGCATCACGTAGACGCGGTCGCAGAAGGCCGCCGCCTGGTTCAGGTCGTGGATCACCGCCAGCGTGGTCACGTCCAGCTCGCGTACCAGGTGCAGCACCTCCAGCTGGTGCCTGATGTCCAGGTGGGAGGTGGGCTCGTCGAGCAGCAGCACCGGGCTGCGCTGGGCCAGGGCGCGGGCGATGAGCACCCGCTGCTTCTCGCCGCCCGACAGGCGGGCGAAGCGGTGGCCGGCCGCGTGCGACATGCCGGTGCGCTCCAGCGCCTCGGCGCAGATCCGGTGGTCGTCGGCGGTGGTGCGGTCGAGTGCCCGCTTGTGCGGGGTGCGGCCCATCCGCACCACCTCGGCCACGGTGAAGTCCAGCTCCTCGGCCGTCTCCTGGGGGACGACCGCCACCCGGCGGGCCGCCTCCCTGGGCGCCAGCCTGGCCAGCTCGTCGCCGTCCACGCTGATCAGCCCGGCCGAGGGGCGCAGCGCCCGGTAGATCGAGCGCAGCAGCGTGGACTTGCCGCAGCCGTTGGGCCCGACCAGGCCGACCAGCTCGCCGCCGGCCGCCTCCAGGCCGGCGCCCCGGACGATCTCGCGCCCGTCCAGCGAGACGCGCACTCCGTCGACGGTCAGTTTCACGCGCGCCTCCGCAGCAGCCACAGGAAGAACGGCACCCCGAACACGGCCGTCACGATGCTCAGCGCCAGCTCCTGCGGCGCGCTCACGGTCCGCGCGGCCAGGTCGACCAGCTGCAGGAAACACGCCCCGAGCAGGGCGGTCACCGGCAGCAGCCGCCGATGGTCGCCGCCGACCAGCATCCTGGCCACGTGCGGCACGATCAGCCCGACGAACGCGATCGCCCCGCTGGTGGCCACCATCACGCCGACCAGCAGCGAGGTCAGCACGAACAACTGCACCCTGAACCGGTGCACGGCCACGCCCAGCGAGACCGCGGTCTCCTCGCCGGCCATCAGCGCGTTCAGCGGCCGGTGCTGCACCAGCAGGTACGCCAGCCCCCCGGCCAGCACCACGGCGGGCAGCGGCAGGGAGTCCCAGCGCGCCCCGCCCAGGCTGCCCATCAGCCAGAACAGCACCTGCTGCGCCGCGCGCCCGCTCTGCGCCTGCTGCAGCACGAAACTGTAGAGCGCCTGGAACAGGTACGCCATCGCCACCCCGGCCAGCACCAGCCTGGCCGGGGTGAGCCTGCCGCCGCGCTGGGCCAGGAAGTACACCAGGCCCAGCGCGAGCAGCGCGCCCAGGAACGCGGCCACCGGCAGCGACAGCCCGCCCAGCAGCGCCGGCCCGGCGATCAGCACGACCACCGCGCCGAACGACGCCCCCGACGACACGCCCAGCAGGAACGGATCGGCCAGCGGGTTGCGCACCAGCGCCTGCAGCACCGCGCCCACCACCGCGAGCCCGGCCCCGACCAGCAGCGCGAGCAGCGCCCGCGGCAGCCGGTACTGCCAGACGATCTGCTCCTGCCCGGCCGTCCAGGTCCTGGTCACCAGGCCGGGGATCAGGTGGTCGGCGATGATGCCCCAGCACTGCGCGAGCCCGACGTGCACCGCCCCGATGCTGACGGCCAGCAGCGACGCCCCCGCTGTCGCCGCGGTCAGCACCAGGACGAGCAGCGAGTACCCGCGCCAGGAACGATCGGCCCTCATGCCGGGAAGGCGTCGGGGTGCAGGAACTTCGCGAGGTCGAAGACCGCCAGGACGTTGCGGTAGCCGGGGTGCGCGGCCGCGGCCGGGACCGGCAGGAACGTCCGGCTCTTCGCCACCGGGCTGTCCTTGACCAGGGCGTAGGCCTGGTCGGCCTTGGCCCGCGAGGCGGGCATCTTCTCGCCGCGCAGGTTGGCGTAGTCGAGCACGATCAGCGACTCGGGGTTCGAGGTGGCCACCTTCTCCACGCTGACCTCGGTGTAGTCGGCCTTGACGTCGGCCAGCACGTTCACGCCGCCGGCCAGCGTGATGAGCTGGTTCATGATCCCGGCGCCGCCGAAGGCGTTGACCGGGCCGGCGCCGCCGTCGGTGGCCAGCACCCGCTTGGGGGTGCGCCCGTCCACCTTCCGGCGGACGTCGGCCAGCTTCGCGCGCAGGTCGGCGACCAGCGCCTCTGCCTGGGGCTCGACGCGGAAGATCTTGCCCAGGTTGAGCAGGTCGGTGAGCGTGTCCTCGACCGTGAACTCCAGTTGCCCCTGCGGGCTGCACCAGCCGCCCATGATGTAGACCGGGGTGCCGGCCGCGTTCAGCTCCTCGACCGTCGCGTAGCCGCCGGCCGCGTCGAAGCTCTGCATGCTGTTGTCGAGCACGAAGTCCGCGCCCTGAGCCAGCATGATCTCCTTCTGCGGCAGCATGATCGTGGGCGACAGCTCGGGGATCTTGTCGTAGTGGGGCTTCTGCCCGGGCAGGAAGCCGTCGGGGCCGTTCTCGGAGAAGTTCGTCCGGCCGGCGACCCGGTCCTGCAGGCCGAGCGCGAGCAGCGTCTCCAGCGCGGGCTGGTAGCCGGTCACCACCTTGGCCGGCGGACGGTCGAAGGTGAGCGTCCGCCCGCAGTTCTCGATCGTGACCCGCTCGGCCGCGGCCGGCCGGTCCGCGGCCGGCGTCGCCGCGGGCGACCCGGGCGCGGCGGCGCAGGCGGTGAGCAGCAGGCCCAGCAGCGCTCCCACGAGGGGACGGACGGGAACACGCATGAGCGGGGGCCTCCTGGAACTCGATACCCGGCGGTTTGTGCGCTCCTACCTTTGCACAGAACCCGCAAATGCGACTAATTCGCATTAAGTGCCACCGGTGGATGATTGAACCGGGATCACGATCGTCCGCGTACGGCGTGGCAGAACCGGACCCCGGAGACCGCCATGACCAGCCACCGCGCCGCCACTCACCGCCTCGCCCTCGCCGGCGTGGTCCTCGCGCTCTGCGTGACCGTCACCGCCTGCGCCGAACGTCCCACCGGGTTCCCCTTCGCCAAGGGCGGCCAGGGCGTCGCCAAGGGGGAACAGGGCGGGGCGGGACCACCGGGCAGGCGGCAGGGCGTCGTCTCCCTGGCCGAGGCCAAGCGCGTCTGGGCCAGGCACAACCGCCTGGAGGAACGCGCCGCCAAGCGGAACGTCTCGTCGGCCGCGAGCACCGAGACCGGGCTCGCCCTGGAGATCAGCCAGGCCCAGACCCGCATCCGCAAGCTCAGGGGCGAGCGCAGGAAGCCGGTCGAACCGCTCGCCAAGGTCACCTACGCCATCCCGGCGAAGACCGCGAACCGGCCCTGGTTCCTGGTCGAGTACAACCGCCAGGGCTGGGCGGCCGGCTCCTGGGTGCAGCTGATCTTCGTCAAGACCGAGGACGCCGGCTGGCGCATGGCCGCGGGCACGTACGTGGCCGGCGGCGTCAAGCGTCCCGCCATCGCCGTCGACCGCGACGGCCTGGCCACCGCCGTGCCGCCCGACACCCGCGGCGGATCGGCCTTCTCGCCGCGCCAGGTCGCGCAGGCCATGGCCAGGTCGTGGCAGACCCGCCACCAGGACGAACAGGCGCTGCGCGTCCTCGCCCCCGGCCCCTTCACCTCCGAGCAGGGCAAGGCGCAGCGCGCGGAGGAGGCGCCGCTCAAGGGCCAGTGGGACGTCCGCTCCGCCCACCAGGCCCCGCCCGAGGTCTACGCGCTCAAGACCCGCGACGGCGGCACCGCGGTCTGGCACGCCGTCCGGGGCCGGATCGAGTTCACCGCCCGATCGGCCGCCCGATCGGGCGGCCGCACGCTCGCCTTCCCCGGCGACACCAAGGACTTCGCCACGCTGAGCCGCGGCAGGTCCTACGCCAGTAGGGCGACGCTCACCGAGGCCGCCTGGTTCGCCGCGGACGTGCCCGCCAAGGGCAAGGCCCGCGTCTACGCCGAGTGGTACGCCGGCCTGGCCATCAGCGGCCGGTGAACGTGCCCCCGGCCCCGCGCCGGGGAGGAGGGCGCGGGGCCGGGGGCCGGGGTGGCGGTCAGAAGGTGAT
>NZ_JABCPZ010000278.1 GCF_013283785.1 Nonomuraea antri | reverse complement strand
GTCCCGGCCCACCCAGAGGAGGCAGTCATGACCGTCCCCGCCGCCGACCTGGCCCGTTACGCCGAGGTCGTGCTCGACGTGGCCGTGCCCATCCACCCGGACGACCGGGTGCTGATCAACGGCGAGATCGAGCACGCCCCGCTCGCCCGCGCCCTGGCCGAGGCCGCCTACGCGCGCGGCGCCCGCTACGTCGACGTCTGGTACTTCGACCCGTACGCCAAGCGCTCCCGCGTCGCGCACGCGCCGCGCGAGTCGCTGGGCGAGGTGCCCGCCTGGCTGGACGCCCGCAACGAGGACCTGATCCGCCACTGCGGCGTCGTGATCAACCTGCGCGGCGTCGCCGCGCCCGACCTGCTGGACGGGCAGGACCCGGTCCGGGCCGGGCTGGACCGGATGCCGCACCTCACCTCGCGGCAGCGGATGCAGCTCAACAACCTGGTCAGGTGGGTCATGGTGCCGTGCCCGACCGCGGAATGGGCGCGCGCCATCTTCGGCGAGCCCGACGAGGCCCGGCTGTGGGAGTGCCTGCGGCCCGTGCTGCGCCTCGACCGTCCCGACCCGGTCGCCGCCTGGCGGGAGCGGATCGACGAGCTGCTCGCCCGCGCCGAGGCGCTGAAGAGCCTGGACCTGGACGCCGTCCGCCTCCACGGCCCGGGCACCGACCTGACCATCGGCCTGCTGCCCAGGGCGCACTGGATGGCCGCGCGGCTGGAATCGGTCAAGGGGCACGAGTTCCAGGCGAACCTGCCCACCGAGGAGGTGTTCACCACGCCCGACTACCGCCGGGTCGAGGGCACCGTCCGCGCCACCAGGCCGCTGGCGCTCAACGGCAGCCTCATCCGCGACCTGGAGCTGACCTTCACCGGCGGCGTGGTCACCGAGGTCAGGGCCACCAGCGGCGCGGACGTCGTGCGCACCAACCAGGCCATCGACGCGGGCGCGGCCAGGCTCGGTGAGCTGGCGCTGGTCGACGGCACCTCGCCGGTCGGCCGGTCGGGCGTCACCTACCTGGAGACCCTGCTGGACGAGAACGCCACCTGCCACCTGGCCTGGGGCGCGGGGCTGCCGCCCGGCGTGCCCGCGCACCTGCGTTCGCTGCCGGCCGGCGAGTGGGACGCGGCGGGGGTGAACGCGTCCATGGTGCACATCGACTTCATGGTCGGCGGGCCCGACGTCACGGTCACCGGGACCTGCCGCGACGGCCGGGTCGTCGAGCTGCTGCGCGACGACGAGTGGCGGCTCTGACAGGCGGAAGCCCGGCGGACGCGGGTCGCGTCCGCCGGGCGCCGTCACCGGGTCAGTAGCGTTCGGCCAGACCCGAGTTGATCTCCACCAGCGCCAGCGTGGCGTCGGTGAAGGCGACCACGTTGCTCAGCGGCGGCAGCGGCAGCGTGGCCTGCGCGTGCCGGGCGCCGTCGCCCACGGTCCGCAGCCCCAGCCGCTCGATGGTCAGCGTGTGCACGTGCGTCGCCGCGTTGATGCGGCGGTCGGCCAGGTTGAGATAGGTGGTCAGCAGCTCGGCCCGCAACGAGCGCGGCTGCAGCAGCGGAAGCCTGAAGGCGTCGGAGACCTCCTCCTGGGTCAGCCGCCCGTCGGACGGGCCGGTGTCGAAACGGGTGTCGGTGGCCTGGACCCGGGCGAGCAGCTCGGCGGTCCGCATCGACGGGAAGGTCGCCCAGATCGTCGAGATGCGCGGGTTGCGGCTCGGCGCGGCCTCGGTGACCGTGGACGAGGCGCTGGCCGTGGCGGGCTCGTAGGTGCAGCCGTTGGCGTTGGCGTAGCCGAGCTCCGCCTGTCCCGTCAGCGTGGTCCCGCCCTCGGTCAGCAGACTGGAACGGGTGGTGAACTGCACCGACTCGACCGCGCCCGCGTCGACCGAGCCGAGGTCCCAGGTGAGCACGCGGCCGGCGACGCTCGACGGGCGCGGGCCGCGGCCCTGGTCGAGAGCGGTGCTGTAGTACACGCCCGCGGGCAGGGTGTAGGTGAGCCTGACGGCGGTGGCGCTGGCGCCGCCGGTGTTGGCCGCCCTCAGCTCGGTCGTCACGGCCTCGGCCGCGTTCGCCGACGGGGTCGAGGTGGCCGCGAGCGTGACCTTCGGCGCCTTCACCGTCGTGGCGGCGGAGCCGGCGTTGTTCGCCGTGTTCGTCTCCGCCTCCTTCGCCAGGTTCCTGGCCGTCGCCGCGGCCCGGTTGACGAGCTCGGCGCCGTCGGCCGTGGTGCACGGCACCAGGTGGGTGAACGTCTCGGTGTGCGAGCCCTGCGGCGCCAGGTCCGGCAGCTCGCGGGTGGTCGTGGTGCCGTCGGGGAAGGTGTCGGTGAGCTTCACCTGGGCCGCCCGGCCCGTGCCGACGTTGGCGGTCTTCACCTGGTAGGTGAGGGTGTCGCCGGGCAGCGCGCTCGCCTTGTCGACCGTCTTGGTCACGGTGACGTCGGGCTCGTAGAAGTTGCGCTGGGCCAGCTCGCCGCGTGCGACCTCGCGGAAGCCGATCTCGGGGCCGGACGGCGAGGCCGCCGTGCCCGTCCCGGTCCTGGCCGCGCCCTGGTAGCGCAGGTTGGCCCAGTCGTCGTAGCCGCGTAACACGACCTCCCTGCCGGTGTCGTCGGGCGGCGCGGGCACGCTCTGGCACATGCCGTCGGGGCCGTCCAGGATCGTGTCGCCGATCCGGCGGTCGGCCGGGTCCACCGCGGTGTCGAGCCGGTTGTTGGGCCCTGGCAGCACGCAGACGTCGTCGTCGGCGTTGATGTCCACGTTGACGGTCGGCGGGTCGATGATCTCGCGGCCGGCCGGGGTGAAGTTCCAGTTCCAGTTGAGCGGCCCGGTGCCGGGGCCGAACTGCTCCGTGCCGGTCGGGTCGACCCAGCGGGTGTGGTCCGTCCCGTCCCGGATGCCGTCCTGCTCGACGAGCATGGTCCGGTTCAGGTCGGGGAGGTCCTCGCGGGAGTAGTCGAGGCGGCGAGCGGGGTTGCGGCCGGGGGCGATCGCGACGCCGCCCGGGTCGAAGGAGTAGTTCATCACGCTCAGGTAGTTGGGCTTGCGGTTGGTGCGGGTGTCGCCGCCGTGCGCGAGCCCCAGCGCGTGCCCGAGTTCGTGCATGATCGTGCCCGACTGGTCACGCACGGTCCCCACCCTCGCGTCGGCGCGGCCCGTCCCGACCGGGAGGAACTGCTCGTCGTCGCCGCCCGCGGTGCTCTCGCAGTCGCCGTTGGTGCCGACGTCGAGGTCGTTGCCGATCGGGGTGTCGTCGCCGCGCCGCACGGTGTCGGAGACGCCGTTCGGGCCGGGAGCCACGCACAGGGTGCGCCACGAACCCAGCGTGACGAGGAAGTCCTTGTCGGCGTCGCAGCAGACGCCGGAGGAGGCGCCCGCGCCGGCCTGGTCGTGCGCGAAGATCGCGTAGTGCGCGTAGGGGCGCAGCAGCGGGCTCAGGTTGGCGTCGCGGAACCTCCTGAAGTCGGCGTCCAGCCCGATCGTCGCCTGCTCGGCGATGGCGTTGCCCTCGATGTAGACGAAGTCGACGCCGACCGGGGTGGGCACGCCGTCGTAGCGGCACGGCCGCACCGGGTCGACGGGCGCGGCGTTGAAGGCGTTCCTGACCTCCGTGATCGCCTCCTGCTTGGGCTTGTGGTTCTCCGCCGGGCTCGACATGTAGTCGATGGTCACCACGACGCTCTTGCGGCAGGGGTTGGCGCCCAGCGCCCGCAGGTCGTACTTCATCGCCCCGGACGCGTCGCGGACGCCGAACCGCTCGATCACGTCGTAGATGCCGTCCTCGTCGGTGTCTGGCAGCGTCTTCGGGTCGACCGAGATGTCGATCCCGATCGTCGCCGCGACGCCGTCGTTGGTGTCGGGGTGGTTGGGGTCGTTGTCGCCGGTGATCCGGCTCTGGTTGGGCGTGATCCCGTCCTGCGCGCCCCGCCAGGACCTGGTGCCGAGGTCGTACTCGAGGTTGAGCTCGACGTCCTGGTTGGCCGGGCTGATGTCCATCAGGTCGTCCCCGCCGTTGGTGCCGTCGTCGTAGTCCCACAGGCGGATCAGCACCGGCACGGTGAACCTGTCGTCGGGCACCGAGGTGGTGCGGGTGAAGATCCACGGGTCGGGGAACTTGCTGGGGTCGAAGACGTCGTCCTGGGTGTAGCCCTTGCGCTGGACCGGGTCGGCGGGGCCGTCACCGATCCTGATCTCGGGGAAGTAGTCTCCGTCCCCGCCGTCGTCGTCGGGATTCTCGTGTTGCTGGACCCAGTTGACGGTCAGCGTGATGGTGACGTCCGAGGCCGCGCCGGCGGGCTGGGCGAGCACCGTGGTCAAGGCGATCAAGGTCAGGGCGACCAGCGGAATGACAGCCAGTCGGCCCAAGAGTGGATGCCGCATGCCGCCCAGCGTGGGGGCTCGCGCCGGGAAGCGCCTGAGTAGCGTCTACCTACTCACTCCGGCCCCGCCCGGGGGTTCGGGGGCTCAGGAGGCCCGGGTCAGGCCGGGTTGAGGCCGGGTTGCGGCAGGGCGCGGCGTTCGGCGCGGAAGAGCGCGCGGGCCGCCTCACGCGTCGCCGTCTCGCGCACGGCGGCGAGGAAGTCGGCCGGGGTGCCGCCGCACAGGGCGCGCAGCGCGGGGGACTCGTCCAGGAGCGCCTGGATCAGCTCCGCCTGGCCGGTCAGCCGCCGCGCCCGCCCGTCGGCGCCGGCCAGGCAGCCGTGCCTGCCGACGTAGACCGAGCACGGCGGCAGCGGCGCGCCGGACTCCGCCGTCACCGGGCCGGACCGGGACGGCAGGGGCAGGCGCAGGTAGTTGGGCTCGGTGGCGTCCAGGGCGGCGAGCTCGTCGTCGTCCGGCCACAGCACGAACAGCCGCCAACTCTCCCCTGGCGCCTCGATCGGCGCGGCCGGCACGTAACCCCAGCGGCTGACGTGCGCCGAGACACCGGGCGCCAGGCCCGGCACGACGGCGAGCGTCATCGGGAGCACCGGCCCGGCCGGCCGGCCCGCGTACTTGCGGCGCAACTGGGCGGGGGAGGCGTTGGACCCGACGGCCACGACGGGATGACGGGCCGTCATCGGCGCCCGCCCCAGCCGTCCCAGCAGGTCACCCAGCCGCTCGCGGTCCGCCCGCCACCGCTCCGGGGGCGCGCCCGCGACCGGGCGCAGCGGGACGAAACGGTCCCCGACCAGGACCCCGGACGTGCCGGGCAGCCGCCCAGGGTAGGTGAGCGGCCGGGCCATCGGGTCGTCGCGGAACAGGTCCATCGTCCCGGTTCAGCCTTCCTTACCTGAGGGCGGCCGCCTCGGCGGCGAGCTTCTCCACCCGGGCCCAGTCCCCGGTGGCCAGCGCGTCGGCCGGGGTGAGCCAGCTGCCGCCCACGCAGCCCACGTTCGGCAGCGCCAGGTAGTCGCCGGCCGTCTCGGGGTTGATCCCGCCCGTCGGGCAGAAGCGCACGTCGGGCAGCGGCCCGGCCAGCGACTTCAGGTACGGCACACCGCCGGCCGCCTCGGCGGGGAAGAACTTCAGCTCCCTGAGCCCGCGCTCGGCCAGCGCCATCACCTCGCTCGCGGTGGCCGCGCCGGGCAGGTACGGCACCCCGCTCGACTCCAGCGCCTCCGCCAGCGCGGGCGTCGTCCCCGGCGAGACCAGGAACTTCGAACCGGCGGCGACGGCGGCGGCGACGTCGGCGCCGGTCCTGATCGTGCCCGCGCCGATCCGCGCGCCGGGCACCTCGGCCGCGATCCTGGCGATGGACTCCAGCGCGGCCGGGGTGCGCAGGGTCACCTCGATCACCGGCAGGCCGCCGGCGACGAGCGCCCGCGCCAGCGGCACGGCCGTCTCCACGTCCTTGATCACCACGACGGGGATCACTGGGGCGAGGTCGAGCAAACTCATGGGTTGATTCTCCTCATCGGCCCGGTCAGGGGCGTGGTGGCAAAGAGGCGGCCGCGGCGCGCTGGGCGAGCCAGGCGGCCGCGCCGGTCAGCGCCGGCTGGGGCGCGACGATCAGCGTGGTCGCGATGGCCGACAGATAGCCGGCCATGTCGGGGTTGGCGGCGAACCGGGCGCGGAACTCACTGGCGCGCACCCGGTCCACGATACGCGGCAGCACCCCGCCGCCCAGATAGACGCCGCCGCGCGCGCCCAGGGTCAGCGCCACGTTGCCGGCGAAGCTGCCCAGCATCGCGCAGAACACCTCGACGGTCTCGGCGCACAGCGGGTCGGCGTCGAGCCCCGCCACGACGTCCGCCGAGCTCAGCTCGGCCGCGGCGACGCCGTTCACCTGGGCCAGCGCCCGGTACAGGCGCACCAGCCCGGGCCCGGACAGCACGTGCTCGGCCACCACGTGACCGAGACCCTGCGACCGCAGCGCCAGGACGATCTCCCGCTCCCTGTCGTCCACCACCGGGACGGTGACGTGCCCGCCCTCGCCGGGGACGGGCGTCCAGCCGTGTTCGGTCGGCACCAGGCCGCCCACGCCGAGCCCGGTGCCCGGGCCCAGCACGGCCTTCACGCCGTGGCCGGGTTCCGGGCCGCCCAGCGACACCAGGTCGCGCTCGTCCAGGTGGGGCAGCGAGACGGCGAGCGCCTCGAAGTCGTTCAGCAGCGCCGCGAACGGCACGTCCAGGTCCTTGACGGAACCCGACCACGCCGAGTTGGTCAGCCGGTACCTGTCACCGTCGATCGGCCCGGCCACGGCCACGCAGGCCGCCCCCGGTCGCACTCCGCCCGCATGATCTGCGAGATAGGCGGCTACGGCTTCGGGGAGGCCGGGATGGTCGGCCCCGGCCAGGACGGCGACCTTCGACGGCCGCGCGTCCGGCGCGGTGACGAGCCCGAACCTGGCGTTGGTGCCGCCGATGTCGGCGACCAGCCAGGGCAGGCCGAAGGCGTCCTGGGCACTCACGGCGCGGGCTCCGGCTGGCGGGCGCCGACCGTGGTGCCGGTCTCCAGGTGCGAGGTCCCGGCCTCGGCCGGGAAGCCCAGGCCCGGGCCGTGCTGCGCGGACTCGGCGCCGCTGATGCCGAAGATGCCCGCGCCCTGCTCGGCGTGCCCGGCCATGCGGCGGAACGCGGCGAACAGCTCACGCCCCGTCCCGACCCACTGGGCGTCGCTCAGCGGCCGGCCGGCGGGCGTGCGGGTGGCCAGCTGCTCGGCGGGCACCAGCAGCTCCAGCGTGCCCGCGGCCGAGTCGAGCCTGATCACGTCGCCCTCGCGGACCAGCGCGATCGGCCCGCCGTCGGCCGCCTCCGGCGACAGGTGGATGGCGGCGGGCACCTTGCCCGACGCGCCCGACATACGGCCGTCGGTGACGATGGCCACCCGCTGGCCGCGGTCCAGCAGCACGGCCAGCGGCGGGGTGAGCTTGTGCAGCTCGGGCATGCCGTTCGCGCTCGGGCCCTGGTAGCGGATGACCGCCACGAAGTCCTGGCCGTCCAGCTCGCCCGCCTCGAACGCGCGCAGCAGGTCGAGCTGGTCGTCGAAAACCTTGGCCGGCGCCTCGATCACCAGGTGCTCCGGCTTGACCGCCGAGACCTTGCTGACCGCGCGGCCCAGGTTGCCCTCGACCATGTGGATGCCGCCGTCGGCGGAGAACGGCTCGGCGACCGGGCGCAGCACGTCCAGGTCGGCGCTGCCGCCGGTGACCGGCGACCACACCAGCTCGCCGTCCGTCAGCGCGGGCGCCTCGCGGTAGCGGTCCAGGCCGCGGCCGGCCACGGTGAGCACGTCCGCGTGCAGCAGGCCCGCGTCGAGCAGGTCGCCGATGAGCACCTGCATGCCGCCGGCGTCGCGGAAGTGGTTCACGTCCGCCTGGCCGTTGGGGTAGATCTTGGTCAGGGACGGCACGACCTCCGACAGGCAGGCCAGGTCGTCCCAGGTGAGCACGATGCCCGCGGCGGCGGCCATGGCCACCAGGTGCAGCGTGTGGTTGGTGGAGCCGCCGGTGGCCAGCAGCGCGACGCAGGCGTTCACGATCGACTTCTCGTCGACCAGCTCGCCGATCGGCGTGTACTCGCCGCCGTGCGCGGTGATCTCCACCGCGCGCCGCCCGGCCGCCTCGGTGAGCGCGTGGCGCAGCTCGGTGTGCGGGTTGACGAACGTCGAGCCCGGCAGGTGCAGGCCCATGACCTCCATCAGCGCCTGGTTGGAGTTGGCGGTGCCGTAGAAGGTGCAGGTGCCGGGCGAGTGGTACGACTTGGCCTCGGCGTCCAGCAGCTCCTCGCGGCCCACCTTGCCCTCGGCGAACAGCTGGCGGGCCCGGGCCTTGACCTTGTTCGGCAGGCCGGAGGCCATCGGACCGGCCGGGACGAAGATCGCCGGCAGGTGGCCGAAGTGCAGCGCGCCGATGAACAGCCCCGGCACGATCTTGTCGCACACGCCCAGCAGCAGCGTCGCGTCGAACATGTCGTGCGACAGCGCGATGGCGGTGGACATGGCGATGACGTCGCGGCTGTAGAGCGACAGCTCCATGCCGGCGCGGCCCTGGGTGATGCCGTCGCACATGGCCGGCACGCCACCGGCCACCTGGGCCACGCCGCCGGCCCGCCGCACGGCCGCCTTCAGCTCGGCCGGGTACGTCTCGTACGGCTGGTGCGCGGACAGCATGTCGTTGTAGCTGGTCACGATCGCCACGCCGGGCTTGGCGGAACCGCGCAGGGCCGGCTTGTCCTCGGCCGGGGCGGCGGCGAAGCCGTGCGCCAGGTTCGCGCAGCCCAGGTGGGCGCGGGCCGGGCCCTTGGCGCGGGCCGCTTCGCCGTCGCGCCTGATCCGGTCCAGGTAGACGCCGCGGCTGGCGGCGCTGCGTTCGGCGATGCGGTCGGTGATCTCTTGGATGACGCTGTTCATGTCAGGACTCCTCGTGCCAGGCGCGACCGCTGCGGCCGAGCAGTTCGTGGGCGCCCGCCGGGCCGGTGCTCCCCGCGGGGTAGGACTCGGGCAGGTCGGCGGACGACTCCCAGGCGGCCAGGATCGGGTCGATCCAGCGCCAGGCGGCCTCCACCTCGTCGCGGCGCATGAACAGGGTCGGGTTGCCGGCCAGCACGTCCGTCAGCAGCCGCTCGTACGCCTCGGGCACCCGGGCGGTGAACGTCTTGCCGAAGCTGAGCGACAGCGGCACCGGCTTGAGCGTCACCTCGCCCGCACCCGGCTCCTTGGCCATGATGTGCAGCTCGATGCCCTCTTCCGGCTGCAGCCGCAGCACCAGCCGGTTCGGGGTGCCGCCGGGGAAGATGGAGTGCGGCACGTCCTTGAACTGCACCACGATCTCCGAGACCCGGCGCGGCATGCGCTTGCCGGTACGCAGGTAGAACGGCACGCCGGCCCAGCGCCAGTTCTTGATCTCGGCGCGGATCGCGGTGAACGTCTCGACCCGCTTGGACGCCTCGGTGGGCGGCGTGGAGCCGGGCTCGTCCAGGTAGGAGGGCATGCCGTCGGCCGCGGTGTACTGGCCGCGCACGGTGAACCTGTCCACCTCGGTGCCCACGATCGGCCGCAGCGACTGCAGCACCTTGACCTTCTCGTCGCGGATGGACTCGCGGTCGTTGCGGGCCGGCGGCTCCATCGCGGTCAGCGTGAGCAGCTGCAGCAGGTGGTTCTGCACCATGTCGCGCAGCGCGCCGGCGTGGTCGTAGTAGCCGCGCCGGCCCGGCGTGCCGACGGTCTCGGCCGCGGTGATCTGCACGTGGTCGATCCACAGCGAGTTCCAGATCGGCTCCAGGAACGCGTTGGCGAAGCGCAGCACCAGCAGGTTCTGGACGGTCTCCTTGCCCAGGTAGTGGTCGATGCGGAAGATCTGGCGCTCGTCGAAGATGGCGCCGACCTCGTCGTTGATCCGCTGGGCGCTGACCAGGTCGCGGCCGAGCGGCTTCTCCAGCACCACGCGCGAGCGCGGCGTCACCAGGCCGGCCTCGTCCAGCTCGCGGCAGAAGGGACCGAACGTCATCGGCGGGCTGGCCAGGTAGAACACCCGGTCACGCTGCTCGTGCCCGGCCAGCAACGCGGTCAGCGCGGCCCAGCCGGACTTGTCGGAGCCGCCGACGTCCACCGACACGTGGTGCAACCGGCCGAGGAAACGCTGCCACATGGCGGGGTCGTCGACCGGGACCTGGTCGCGTACCTCGGCGTCCACCTTGCCGCGGAAGTCGGCGTCGGTCAGGCCGCCCCTGGACATGGCGATGATGCGCGTCTCCGGGGAGAGGCGCCCGTCCCTGTCGCTGTGGTACAGCGCCGGGATCAGCTTGCGCATGGACAGGTCGCCGGTGCCGCCGAAGACGACGAGATCGGCGGCGTAGGCAACGGTCGAAGACGAGAGGGGGGACACGGCGAGAGCTCCGATGATCTACCAACCAAGGACAGAACGGACACTAACGAGAGTTTGGGTCGTGCACAAGCGGAGTTTTGGCATTCGAGATGAAAAAGTCGTGACTTCTCATTACGGAAGCCTGTGTGGTTCACTTAGCCGATGCCTCGACGTACCGCCGCGACCCTCGCCACCAGTGGCGAGGTGCTGCGCCTCATCCGCACCGGTGAGGCCGTGACGCGGGCGGACCTCGGCCGGGTCACCGGCCTGTCCCGCCCCGCGGTGCAACTGCGTGTCGGCGAACTGCTGGAACGCGGCCTCGTCGTGGAGCGCGACGACGCGCCGTCCACCGGCGGGCGGCCCCCGGTCCGGCTGGAGTTCAACGCCGGGGGCGGCGTGGTGCTGGTGGCCGCGCTCGGCGCGAGCCGCACCCGCGTGGGCGTCTGCGACCTGGCCGGCCGTGAGCTGGCGGGCCGCAGCTTCGCCATCGACGTCGAGCAGGGCCCCGACGTGGTGCTGCCGCTGCTCATGGACACCTGGGACGAACTGCTCGGCGACCGGCCGCGTTCGTCCATCAGGGGCGTCGGCATGGGCGTGCCGGCCACCGTGGAGTTCGCCCAGGGCCGCACCGAGAGCGCCAGGGTGATGGCGTCCTGGACCGGCGTGGTGATCCCGCCGATCATCAGGGACCGCTTCCCGGTGCCCGTCCTGGTCGACAACGACGTGAACGTGCTGGCCATCGGCGAGCACCGGGGCGCCTACCCCGACCTCGACGACCTGATGTTCGTCAAGGTCTCCACCCGCATCGGCGCGGGCGTCATCGCCGGCGGCGGCATCCTGCGCGGCGCGCTCGGCGCGGCGGGGGAGATCGGCCACATCCCGGTCCTCGACGGCGACGGCATCCTGTGCCGCTGCGGCAACACCGACTGCGTCGACACCGTGGCCAGCGGCACCGCGCTGCTGCGCGACCTGCGCGCGGCCGGCAAAGACGTCAAGACCATCGCGGACGTGACCGCCCTGGTCCGAGCCGGGGACGCCGAGACCATGGCCATGGTGCGCGAGGCCGGTCGCCGCATCGGCGAGGTGCTGGCCGGGGCGGTCAACATACTCAACCCGTCGGTGGTGGTGCTCGGCGGCGACGTGGCCGAGGCGTTCGGCCCGCTGGTCTCCAGCATCCGCGAGGTCGTCTACCGGCGCTCCACCGCGCTGGCCACCCGGCGGCTGCGCATCGAGCCCAGCAGGCTCGGCGCGGGCGCGGGCATCAGCGGGTGCGCGGTGATGGTGCTCGACCACGTGCTGTCGCCGGACGCCGTCGACGAGAGCATGGCCGTCCGCCCGGCCCGCTGACCCGCGCGTCACGGCCCCACGCGAAACGGGACCGGCCGCCCGGCCGGTCCCGTCTCCGCGTCGAGGGTTCAGTGCCCCTGGGGCGAGTCGTCCTCGCGGGCGTGCCTGGGCAGGAACAGCCCGGCCGCGAAGGTGAGCGCGATCATCGCGGCCGCCACCCCCAGCGTCACCTGGACGCTGCCGGTGCCGAAGTACACCGTGCCCAGGATCGCCAGCCCCAGCGCGCCGCCCACCTGCTGCAGCGCGGTCAGCGTGCCCGAGGCCGAGCCCGTCTCGCCCGGCTCGACCGCCGCCAGCACGATCCCGAAGTACGGGCTCATGACCAGCCCGCTGCCCAGCCCGGCCACCGCCAGCGCCGGGGCGAGCTGCCAGGGCGAGACCTCCGGCCCGGCGACCGCGATCAGCCCGAGCACCCCGGCCGCCATGACGATCGCGCCGGCCAGCAGCACCCTGCGCCCGTGCCGCCGCGCGGCCTGCGCCACGCCCATCCCGGCGATCATGCCGATCGAGGAGGGCACGCCGGTCAGCGCCGACTTCAGCGGCGAATAGCCCAGGCCGAGCTGCGTGTACAGGCCGACCGCGAACAGGAACCCGGCGAAGGCCGCGAAGTAGACGGTCCCGGTGACCAGGCCGGAGACGAACGCGGGCTTGGCGAACAGGCTCGGCGCCACCAGCGGGTCGCCGCCGCGCGCTGCCCTGCGCTTCTCGTACCCGACGAAGATCGCGAACACCGTGGCCGAGGCGGCCATCATCGCGAACGCCCACGCCGGCCAGCCGTGCTCGCCGCCCTGCACCAGCGGGAAGACGATCAGGACGGTCCCCGCGCTGGCCAGCGCCGCGCCCGGCAGGTCGAGCCTGACCCCCGCGACCGGCCGGGACGAGGCGGGCAGGAACCGGACGGCGGCCAGCGCCGCGCCCAGCCCGATCGGCAGGTTGATCAGGAAGATCAGCCGCCAGTCCGTGCTGGTCAGCGCCCCGGCCAGGATCGGGCCGCCGATCGCGGACAACCCCATGACCGGCCCGAACAGGCCCATCGCCGCCTGCAGCTCCCTGGGCGGGAACATCTCCTTCATCAGCCCGATCCCCTGCGGGATCATCGCCGCGCCGAACAGGCCCTGCACAACGCGGGCCGCGATGATCGTCTCGGGCGAGAAGGCCAGCGCGCACAGCAGCGAGCCGATCGTGAACCCGATGACGCCGATGAGGAACATGCGCTTGCGCCCGACGATGTCGCCCAGCCGGCCGCCGGTGAGCAGGCCCGCGGTCATGGCCAGCGTGTAGGCCGCGCCCAGCCACTGGATCATCGCGGTGCCGCCGCCCAGGTCGGCCCGCATGGTGGGGCCGGCCACGTTGGTGACGGTGGCGTCGAGCAGTTCCATCACCGACCCGGCGAGGATCACCGCCAGCGCGGGCCACCGCCACCGGTACGGCCGCTGCTCCGCGGGAGGGGGTG
>NZ_JABCPZ010000277.1 GCF_013283785.1 Nonomuraea antri | reverse complement strand
GGCGGGCCCGGCGTCGAGCGCCTTGGCCGCCGGGCCGAACATCAGCTCCACCAGGTCACCGCGGCCCATCAGCGTCCTGGTCCCCGGGTCGTAGGCGTTGACCAGGTTGGTGGCGGCGAGCGGCAGGTTGTCCAGCGCCTCGGCCAGCGACCGGCGCTGGTCGACCAGGATCTGGGTGATCTCGGCGAGCTTGTCCACGTTCTCGGCCAGCAGCTCGCGGTTGTCGGCGACGAACGTCTTGACCTCGCCCAGCGCCACGGCCAGGTCGGCCAGCGCGCCCGCCAGCTCGTCGCGGTCGGCGGCCAGGAAGCCGGTCACGTCGGCGAGCTGCCGCTCGGCCCGGCGCACCTGGCCGTCGTTGGCGCGCAGCATGCCGGAGAACTCGGCCACCTGCCCGACGGTGGCGAACAGGTCGTCGCTGGAGTCCGACAGCGTCTTGGACGCCTTGCCGAACTCGGCCACCAGCGTGTTGATGTCGCGGCCGTTGCCGTCCAGGTTGGCCGCGCCGGTGTCGAGCACCCGGCTCAGCGCGCCGTCGGAGTTGACGCCGTCCGGGCCGAGCGCGGTGGCCAGCTCCTTGACGGTGTCGTAGAGCTTGTCCAGCTCCATCGGCACGGCGGTGCGTTCGAGCGGCAGCACGGCGCCTGAGGCGAGTTTCGGCCCGCCGGTGTAGGCCGGGGTGAGCTGGATGTAGCGCTCGGCCACCAGCGCGGGGGCGACCACGACGGCCTCGGCGGCCTCGGGCACGGCCACGCCGTCGTCCAGCGTCAGCACCGCCTTGACCCGGGTGCCCTCGGGGACGACCGAGTCGATCTCGCCGACCTTGACGCCGAGCACGCGGACGTCCGAGCCGGGGTAGACCCCGACGGCCGAGTGGAAGTAGGCGGTGACCCGCATCGCCTCCGGCGCCTGGGGCGCGGCGGCCGCGGTCACGCTCAGCACGACCGCCGCGACCAGCGCGATCGATCGTCGGCGCGGGCCGGTCATCGGTCGTCTCCAGGGGTGGACGAAGCGGACGGTGAGGGGGACGGCGTCGCGGTGGGCGAGGACGTCGGTGTGGGCGAGCCGGTCGGCGCCGGTCGGCCGCCCGGCTGAGGCGGTCGGCAGCCCTCTTCTGGAATGCCGTCGGGCAGGTACTCGCGCGGCATCACCCCGCACAGGTAGCCGTCCATCCAGCGGCCGTTGCCCAGCGTGTTGCCCACCAGCCGGGTGTAGGTCCCGGCCAGCGACAGCGCCCGGTCGAGCACCCGCTGGTTGCGCAGGAGCACGTCGCCGACCCTGGACAGGGCTTGCAGGGTGGGCGCGAGCTGTTCCCTGTTGTCCTCGACCAGGCCGACGAGCTCGTAGGACAGCCGCCTGGTGCCGGTCAGCAGCGCGTGGATGGCCTGCCTGCGCTTGAGCAGCTCCTCCAGCAGCAGGTTGCCGCTCTTGAGCAGTTCCTCGAAGTTGTCGCTCTGCTCGGCCAGGGTGCCGCTGAACTTCCTGGTGCCGGCCAGCAGCTCGGCGATCTGGTCGTCGCGTGAGGAGATCGTCCGCGACAGGGCGGACAACCCCTGGACGGCGGTGCGCACGTGCGGCGGCGTGCGGGCGAACGTGGCCGAGATCGTGTCCAGGCTCTCGGCCAGGTCGGCGGTGTCCAGCTTGGCGATGGTGCGGCCCAGGTCGTCGAAGGCGGTCGTCACGTCGTACGGGGCGATCGTGCGCGTGGCCGGGATGGTCTGGGCCGGGTCCTGCGGCGCCGGGCCGAGCGGGTCGAGCGCCAGGTACTTGGCGCCCAGCAGGGTCCTGATCATGATGGCGCCGGTGGTCCTGTTGCCGATCCAGGCGTCCTTGACCCGGAACTCCACCTTCACCTGGCCGCCGTCGAGCGCGACGTCGGTGACCTTGCCCACCTTGACCCCGGCCACGCGGACCTCGTCGCCTCTGGTGAGCCCGGCGGCCTCGGAGAAGTTGGCCGTGTAGAGCGTGCCGCCGCCGATGATCGGCAGTTCGTCGGCCCGGTAGGCGGCGGCGCCCACCCCGGCGACGATCAGCAGGCCGGCCAGTCCGACGAGGATGGGGTTGCGCTCGCGCAGCCGCTTCACTGCTCGCACCTCGCTTGGGTGATCGGAATGCCGCTGGGCGGCGTTCTGCCGTCGGTGTAGGTGAGCCCGGTGATCGCGGCCTGGCACAGGTAGAGGTTCAGCCAGGAGCCGTAGGAGGCCGTGCGGGAGATGACGGTCATCTTGTCCGGCAGGCGTTGCAGGAACCGTTCCACCAGCGGCGCGTCGGCGTTGAGGTGGCCGGCCAGGCGGCCGAGCTGCTCGATGTCGCGCTTGAGCGGTTCGCGGCTCTCCTCCAGCAGCCCCGCGGTGCTGGTGGTCAGCTCGCCCAGCGCCTCGACCGCCTGGCCGATGGGCTTCCTGTCGGCGGCCAGGCCGGAGACGAGCTCGCGCAGGGTGACGATCAGCGCGGTCATCTCCTTGTCGCGGGTGTTGACGGTTTTGAGCACCGTGTTCAGGTTGTCGACGACCTCGCCGATGACCTCGTCCTTGGCGGCGAGGGTGGAGGTCAGCGAGCCGACCGTGCGCAGCAGCTGCTCGACGGTGGCGCCCTCGCCCTGCAGGACCTGGATGAGTTCTTCCGCCAGCTTGTTCACGTCGTCCGGTGACAGTGCCCGCATCAGCGGCTGGAACCCGCGGAACAGCTCGGTCAGGTTGATCGCCGGGGTGGTGCGGTCGAGCGGGATGGTCGCCCCGGCCGCCAGCAGGCCGCCGGCCGGGCCCTCGCCCTGTTCCAGGTCGATGTAGCGCTGGCCGACCAGGTTGAGGTACTTGATCGTGGCCGTGGCGGAGGCGGGCAGCTCGCGGTCCTCCTCGACGGAGAACTCCACTTCGGCGACCCTGCGGTCCGCGACGGCGATCGACTCGACCTGGCCCACGCGTACCCCGGCGATCCGCACGCTGTCACCCGGGTTGAGCCCGGCGACGTCGACGAACCTGGCGCGGTAGGTGGTGCGGTCGCCGAGGTCGCTGTTGGCCACGCTGACGGCCAGCACCGCGGTGGCCAGCACGGTGACGACCACGAACAGGATCGATTTGATCAGCGGTGCGGTGACGTCTCTCACTGGATCCTCACCTCCACGCCCCGGTACAGCGGGCCGGTCAGCACGCTGCTCCAGTTGGGCAGCTCCTGCGGATCGAGCCCGCGCTCCAGTGCGAACAGCTCGTTGACCAGCCGGTTCTCCGCCGGCGAGTTGGGGCCGAGCGCGCCGCCCAGCGACTCGGCCGGCGAGTCGGCCGAGGCCGTCTCGGTGCCGGTGGGCCGCGCCGACGCGCTCGCCTCGGGACTGCCGCTCGCGCTCGCGCTGGCGCTCGTGCTCGCCGACGTCGAGGGCGTGGGCGTCCCCGAGGTCGTGGTCGTCGGGGTCGGGCTCGGGGTCGGGCCGCCGTCGCCCGGCCTGGTGCCGCGGCCCCCGTACGGCACGGAGTAGCAGCGCGGCCCGCCGGTGGCCCGGTAGACCGGCCGGTCCACGCCGGGCAGGTAGCGTCCCTTGCTCTTGACGGTGAGCACCTTCACGTGCAGCCCGGGCTGCTCGGTGCCCTTGCCCATGACCTTGTCGGCCAGCGGCACGAAGTCGCTCAGCATGCCGAGCGTGCACGGCCACTGCGGGGCGTACCTGGCCAGCAGTTCGAGCGTCGGCCTGCTGTGGGCGGCCAGCCGGATGAGGTTGCCGGAGTTGGCCCGCAGGAACGCGGTCACGTCCTGGGACGAGCCGGTCACCGTGGCGTACAGCTCGCTCAGGTTCTCCCGCTGGTCGACGATGGTCTTGCTGGTCGTGGTGAAGTCGGTGAGCGCCTGGAGGATGTCCGGGGTGGCCTCGCTGTAGAGGTGGCTGAACTTCACCAGTTCCTTGATGTTGGCGTTCAGCTCGGGCAGGTGCGGGTTGAGCTCGGCCAGGTACGCCTCGAGCTGCACCAGGGTCCGGCCGAGCTGCTCGCCCTTGCCTTCGAGCGCCTGCGCCATCGCGTTCAGCGTGGCCGACAGCTTCGCCGGTTTGACCGCGGTCAGCAGCCGCATCAGGTTGTTCATCACCACCTGCAGTTCGATCGCGTTGGACGTGCGGTCCTCGGCGATCACGCCGCCGGCGGCCAGCCGCCGCGACGACGGCGCGGCCGGCGGGATCAGCGCCACGAACCTGGCGCCGAACACGGTGGTGGGCAGCATCTGGGCGGTCACATTGGCCGGGATCCTGCGCAGCTGCTCGGGCTGGATGGCGAGCGTGAGCCTGGCTCCGGCGCCGTCGGCGGCGATGGTGCGCACCTCGCCCACCACCACGCCGCGCACCTTCACGTCGGCCAGCGGGTGCATCTGGTGCCCGACGTTGCCGGTGCGCAGGGTGATCAGCGCGGCATCGGTGAACCGCTTGTTGTACACGGCCACGGACAGCCACACGAGCAGCACCGGGACCAGCAGGAACGCCACCCCGGCCAGCCGCCGCCGCAGAGTCTTGGTCATCGTCGGCTCCTCACCCGGTGATCTTCACGGTCGTGGTGGCGCCCCAGATGGCCAGGCTCATGAAGAAGTCCGTCACGCTGATCAGCACGATCGAGGCCCGTACCGCGCGGCCCACCGCCCGGCCCACGCCCGCCGGGCCGCCGGCGGCGCGGTAGCCGTAGTAGCAGTGGGCGAGGATGACCATCACGCTGAAGATCAGCACCTTGAGGAACGACAGCAGGACGTCCGTGGGCGACAGGAAGACCCCGAAGTAGTGGTCGTAGGTGCCTTCCGACTGCTGGTTGACCCAGATGGTGATCTGCCTGGACGACAGGTACGAGCACAGGAGCCCGATCCCGTACAGCGGGATGATCGCCACCGTGCCCGCCACGATCCTGGTGGTGACCAGGTAGGGCAGGCTGGGAATGCCCATGCCCTCCAGCGCGTCGACCTCCTCGTTGATGCGCATCGCGCCGAGCTGGGCGGTGAACCCGGCGCCGATCGTGGCCGACAGGGCCAGTCCGGAGACGATGGGCGCGATCTCGCGGGTGTTGAAGTACGCCGAGACGAACCCGGTGAACGAGGCGGTGCCGATCTGGTCGAGCGCGGCGTAGCCCTGCAGGCCCACCACGACGCCGGTGAACAGCGTCATGGCCACCATCACGCCGATGGTGCCGCCGATGACGGCCAGGCCGCCGCTGCCGAAGGCGACCTCCGACAGCAGCCGCAGCACCTCCTTGAAGTACCTGGCGATCACGGACGGGATCCACAGCAGCGCGCGGACGTACACGCTGAACTGGTCGCCGAGCTGGTCCAGCCAGGACAGCGCCCGGTCGGCGGTGCGGCGCGGGCCGGTCGCGATGCTCATCAGCCCACCTTCGACGGGACGATCTGCAGGTAGATCGCCGTGATCACGAGATTGACGAAGAACAGCAGCAGGAACGTGATGACGACCGACTGGTTGACCGCGTCTCCGACGCCCTTCGGCCCGCCGGCCGGGTTGAGCCCCCGGTAGGCGGCCACGACCCCGGCGATGAAGCCGAAGATGAGCGCCTTGAGCTCGCTCACGTACAGGTCGGGCAGCTGGGCCAGGGCGGAGAAGCTGGCCAGGTAGGCGCCGGGCGTTCCGCCCTGCATCACCACGTTGAAGTAGTAGCCCCCGGCCACTCCGACGACCGAGACCAGCCCGTTGAGCAGCACCGCGACCCCCATCGCGGCCAGCACCCTGGGCACCACCAGCCGCTGGATCGGGTTGACGCTCATCACCTCGAGGGCGGACATCTCCTCCCTGATCGTGCGGGCGCCGAGGTCGGCGCAGATCGCCGAGCCGGCCGCGCCGGAGACGAGCAGCGCCACGATCATCGGGCTGATCTGCTGGAGCATGCCGAGCACGCTGGCCGCGCCGGTGAACGACTGCGCGCCGATCTGCTGGGCGAGCGAGCCGACCTGCAGCGAGATCACCGCGCCGATCGGGATCGACACCAGTGCGGCGGGCAGGATGGTCACGCTGGTGATGAACCAGAACTGCTGGATGAACTCGGCGAACTGGAACGGCCGGCGGAACATCAGGCCGAGCACCGATCCGGCCAGCGCGAACAGGCGTCCCGTCTGGCGCAGGCCGCCGAGCGCGAGCCCTGTGGGGGTGGTCATCCGCTACTCCTTCACGCCGGGGAAGTGCCGGCTGACGATCGCGTCCCTGGCGGCCGGTGGCAGGTCGGGCAGCATGCGCATCACCCGGTCCATCCGCCGCCACACGGCCTGCCTGGGCGGCAGCCCCGGGCTGGGCGCGAGTTGCTCGGGGATGACGGGCAGGGTGCGGACGGCGGCGCCATGGGCGCGTTCGCGCTCCAGCGTGGCGGCGTCCTTCTCCTCCGACATGCCGATCGGCCCGTGCGGGTCGCCGGCCAGGAACTGCCTGACCACTTCGTCCTCGCTGGTCAGCAGCAGCTCGCGGGGCCCGAAGGCGACCAGGTCGCGGCGGAACAGCATGCCCATGTTGTCCGGGACGGTCGAGGCGATCTCGATGTTGTGGGTGACGATGAGCATGGTCGTGTCGAGCTGCGCGTTCAGGTCGATCAGCAGTTGCGACAGGTAGGCGGTGCGTACCGGGTCGAGCCCGGAGTCGGGCTCGTCGCACAGGATGATCTCGGGGTCCATGACCAGCGCGCGGGCCAGCCCGGCGCGCTTGCGCATGCCGCCGGAGATCTCGCCCGGCAGCTTCTTCTCGTCGCCGGCCAGGCCGACCCGGTCCATGCGGTCGAGGACGATCCTGCGGATCTCCTCCTCGCTCTTGCCGGTGTGCTCGCGCAGCGGGAAGGCGATGTTGTCGTAGAGGTTCATGGAGCCGAACAGCGCGCCGTCCTGGAACATCAGGCCGAACAGCCGGCGGGTCTTGTACACCTTGCGGTCGGGGGCGTTGACCATGTCCACGCCGTTGACCAGCACCCGGCCCTTTTCCGGCTTGATCAGGCCGATGAGCGACTTGAGAAAAACGGTCTTGCCGGTGCCCGAGGGTCCGAGCAGCACACTGATTTCACCTTCGGGAAGCGTCAGCGTGACGTCTTTCCAAATGGTCTGCATGCCGAATGACTTCGTCAGCCCTTCGACGACGACTTCAATTCCCATAACCTCAGCCCGTTCGCGGGATTGTGGTGCGGGTAAGTTACAAGCGGGGTCGAACGAGAAGCAAGGGACTAAAGACACAACTCGGCATCGCTCCGCGCGACTATCAGCCGATGACCAATTCAACGCGCGAATTTATCACTCATTACGAAATTTCCGCGCGCGCATTTGTGCGCGCGGGCGCGCGTGGTCCCGGGTGGGTGCGGGGAGGCGGCGTCAGTCGCCGGCGGGCGTCGCCGAGCCGGGCGCGACGGCGCCCGAGCTGGACGTGGCCGGCGCTTTCGCGCCGGGCTTGGCGGCGGCCGTGCCCGGCTCGCCCAGCTCGATCTCGGGCGGGCACGAGGCGCTGGTCGGGATGACGCACAGCGTCCCCTGCGTGACCTGGATCTCGTTGCCCTTGCCCGACACCGAGGCGGTGAGCAGCCGGTCGATGCGCTCGCCGACCCCGCACCCGGTGAAGGCGGGGATGTCGACGGTCCCGCGCAGGACGCCGCCGTACTGGACGCTGTCGCCGTAGGGCGGCTGGTACTTCTCACCGCCCCTGAGCTGGAGCGTTACGGGTTTGGCCGTGGTGCAGCGCGCCCCCACGTCGATGGGCTGCCCGTTCATGCTGGCCTTGAGCACCTTCAGCGTCACCTGCGAGTTGACCGCGATGACCAGTTCCTCACCCGGCGGGTTGGCCAGGTCGACCAAGTGCACGTTCGTCCTGCCCACCTGGGTGAGCTCGACGGTGGTGGTGATGGGCACGAAACCGAAGCCGAGGAAGGTGCCCGTGGCGGTGACCGGGTCGTTGTTCACCGAGTAGTCCAGGCGGTGCCACTCGTCGGCGCGGGGCCGGTCGCCGTCCAGGAACCACCGGTAGGCGCCCACCTTGGCCAGGGACGACAACGTCTCCACGGAGACGCCCGCCTTGAGCTTCTTGATGTTGGAGAAGCCCTTCAGCGCCGCGCAGCCGTCGACCAGGTTGCCGGGGAAGGGCTGGGCCGTGGGGGGCATCGAGGGCACCGGGAAGTCCGGGTTGAGCTCGGGCGGCGACGGCAGCGGCGGGCATTCCGCGGGCACGTTGGCGGCCTTGACGACCACCTTGGCGACCAGCGTCGGCCCCTCGGCGGTGCAGGTCGCGGGCTTCGTCCCGCCCGGCTGGGCCGAGAGGGTCATGGTGAGCTTGGAGGCGTGGAAGGTCACCGTGCCCGGCACGGACGACCTGAAGTTCTGCGGCGGGGCCAGGCCGCTCGCGGCGCTCAGGCGCAGGTTCCCCGTCTCCGGGACGTCGGCCGCCGTGATCGGCATCGCCCGCCAGCGGTACGAGCCCTCGACCGGGTCACCGCCGCCTTCGGGGACGAAGGTGCTGGTGAAGCGGGGGTCGGAGATGTTCCCGGCCAGCTTCGTGGGCGTCTGGCCCGGGGCCACGTCCTCGAGTATCGCCCGGGGCATGACCATCTTGGCCGACTGCCTGGAGGGGGCGATGTTGATGTTGACGAGAGCGGCCGTCGGCATGGTGATGATGAGCCTGGCCGTGATGCGGTGGACGGTCTCGCTGCCGCTGATCTGGCACCCGTAGACGACGTCGACCGGTGCGAGCGCCTGGCCCGCCGCCGCCGCCGTCGTCTGGTGGCCGGTCTCGGCCGACACCGTGACGACGAGCAGGGTGGCGGTGATCGCGGCCACCAGTCCGGCGATGATCCACGATACGGCCCGGCGCATGGCTGTCCCTTTCGTCTCCCGCCCGGCGGCGGGCGGCGGCGTGCGGGGAAGGCTAGGGCAGAATGCGCGCCCAATTCAAGGGCAACGACGCCAATTGGCACTCCGTGACATGTGCCGGGCCGCCGTTTTGTCACCGCATGAGCAATGCATTTTCCCAGGGAAATCCACCGTTGACGCCAGATCATTCCTCTGTTTCCGTGGCATTCGTCACCCCCCGCACTCTCTGGAGGAAAGACAGTGAAATCGACCGCCCGCAGAATTGCCATCTCCTTAGCCGCGGCAGCCTCCGTGATGCTGATGCTGCCGAGCGCCGCGATGGCTGCCAAGACCACGCCCAGGATCGTCAAGGCCGGGACGACCACCGCGTACTCCGGCAACTTCCAGGCCATCAACCTCGGTGACGTGTACTTCGCCGGGAACGCTCCGTTCATCGGCGTCGTGGACACGCTGTGCCAGTACACGCAGCTGCGCGGCACGGTCGCCTCCGGCGGCAGCGGCACGGTCAACTACGTCCAGATCGACGACGACGGCGCCGGCGCCGCCTGCCCGAACAACCAGGGCGGCACCACCACCATCACGGCCATCAGCACCAACGGCAACGGCCAGGTCTACTACGACAACGACCCCAACCCCGGCCGCGACGGCGTGCTGGAGATCGCGGGCAACCAGCCCGGCGTGCATCTCCAGGCCGAGATCGAGATGCCGCTGGTCACCCCTGACCTGCAGACCTGCCACTACGGCCTGACCAGCACCACGCCCACGCTGGAGCTCGACCTGTTCAACGGGACCAACCCGGACCGCCCCGACAGCGGCTCGAGCGAGGCCCAGGGCAGCGCCGCGGGTCAGGAGTTCCACCTGATGACCTCCCAGACCAACAGCTTCTACTGCCCCGAGGCGGTGGCCGCCTACGCGACGGTGACGGTCAAGGGCGAGCAGACGGCCAACTCCGGCGTGTTCAACCAGTCGCTGGCCGTCATCCAGGGCCCGTGACCCACCGCCGACACGGCCGGTGACCCGCGGCCGACCCGGCCGGTGATCCGATCGTCCGGCCGTACCCACCGAGCCGGTCGGCGCGGCGCTCCGCGCCGATCCGGCCCATCCTGGTCCGGCACCCCGGCCACCTCCCGCGCGCCTGGCGCACGGCCACGAACGCCTTCCGCCGATCCGGGACCCGCCGCGGCGCGTCTCCCGCCGCGTCCTCATCACCACCCGATCACGGGAGCCCGCCCGCGTCAGGCGCGAGCGGGCTCGCCGGTGGTCGTGCCGGGACCGGCTTACGCGGCCCCGGGCGCCGCGCGTCATCAGGGCCCCTGACCCCAGGACGGCCCAGAGCCCTCGGGGGATGATTCGAGAGGAATGCAGTGAAGCGAGTAAGAGCCCTGCTGGCGGCGTGCCTGCTGCTGGTAGCCCCCCTGGTGGCGGTCACGGCCACCCCCGCGCACGCGGACGAGATCCCCACCTTCGACTTCATCGACTGCCCCGACCTGCCCGAGGGCGCCGATCCCCGGTTCTGGAACTGCAACGTCATCATCATCACCTCCGGCAAGTTCATCCTGGGCAAGTTCGACCAGAACATCACCGAGCCCATGAAGATCACGTACGCGACCGGGCTGGACCCCGTGACCCGTAAGACGATCACCGTGTTCGGCCGGCTGCGTGCCGAGAAGATGCTGGTCAGGCCGGGCATCTTCGGCGACCCGATCCTCACCGCCGTCTACGCCCTGCCGCAGTACGCCGGCCACTTCGAGGTCAAGCCCGGCCCGATCTGGGACATGTGGCTGAAGGTCCGCATCATGAACCCGGCGCTCGGGCCGAACTGTCGCCTCGGCAAGGACTCCGACGCCATCAAGCTGAGCCTGATCCTCGGCACCACCAACCCGCCGCCGCCGAACACGCCGATCAGCGGCAAGCCCGCGGAGCTCGTGTCGACCAACCCGCCGATCCAGAAGGCGACGATCGTCGACAACTCCTTCGCCGTTCCCGGCGCCAACGGCTGCGGGCTCAACTTCGGCCTGCTGAACGCGGTCGTCAACTCCCAGGCGGGCACCCCGGCCGCCGCCGGGCGCAACACCGCGATCTTCAACCAGTTCGGCTCGTTCAAGCGGTACACCGAGATCGTGTCCTAGCAACAATTAACGATCAAGGGAGTGCCTGGTCTTGAACGTGGGCCAGGCACTCTCTATGTTCTCTGTGTGTCACAGATCACGGTGTGAGGGTGGTGTGACTAGTGGCTGAGGCTCTTGAGCCGGGGGGTCCAGAGGTCTTATCCTCCCCGATCCCGCCGCACTTCGCCGAGATCATGTGGCCGGAAGTGCCGAGCATCGTGGACGAGGTCCTGCAGGCCATCGGCAGGGACATCCCCGAGTTCGCCAACCGCACCCAGGGCGCGCCGGGCCGGCTGCTCAGGCGCGGCGTCGACTGCATCCTGAGCAGTTTCGTGCAGAAGGTCGCCGATCCTTCGGCCTCCTTCGCCGCCCGCGACAAGGTGTGCAGGCAACTCGGCCGCTTCGAGGCCCGCCAGGGGCGCACGCTCGACAGCCTGCAGGCGGCGTACCGGCTGGGCCTGCGCCTAGTCTACCGGCGCAGCGTCGAGGTGGGCAAACGGCACGGGCTCGATCCGAGCGTGGTCGCCGCGATGGGCGATTCGATCATCACGTACATGAGCGACCTGGCCGAGCAGTCCGTGCGCGGCTACCGCGAGGCCCTGGCCCGGGCCAGCCAGGACATGCACGAACGGCGCGTACGCCTGCTCCGCCACATCCTCCAGGGCGACGGCGCGCTCGCCGAGCACGCCGCGCGGGCGGGCTGGAGCCTGCCAGAGGAGGTCACCCTGGTGCTGCCGCGCGCCGGTCAGGCGCAGCCGGGGAAAGCGCTTCACGGCGACATGCTCGCGGACTGGGAGGCCGAGGAGCCCGTCCTGCTGCTCCCCGGCCCCATCGACGCGGACGCCGAGAAGGAACTGACCGCGATGCTCGGCGGCGCGGAGGCGGTCATCTCGGTGACCGTGCCGCCGGCGCAGGCGCCGACGGCGCTGCGCTGGGCGCGCGGGCTCTCCGCGCTGGCCGGCGAGGGTGCGGTGCCCGGCGGGCCCCTGCTGCGCTGCGACGACCACCTGGTCAGCCTGCTGCTGCTGGCCGACCTGGAGCTCACCGACCAGATCGGGCGCAAGGAACTGGCGCCGCTCGACGCGTTCTCGGAGGGACGGCGCGGCCGGCTGATCGAGACGCTCGGCGTGTGGCTGGCCACCCGCGGCACCGCGGCCGACATCGGCGAACGGCTCAACGTGCACCCTCAGACGGTCAGGTACCGAATGCGGCAACTGGAGAACGCCATGGGCGAGGCGCTGACGGAGCCGGACCGGCGCTTCGCCATCGAGCTCGTGCTCAGGGCCAGGGAGGTCGCCAGGACGTACGCGGCTCCGCCCTGACGCCACGTCCCCCGGGCCGCCGGTCTTCGATTGTCGGTGTGAACCCTTACCTTAGAGCGCGTGTCCGAACAGCCGCTGACCCTCGACGCCGCGCTCTCCGACGAGGCGGTGCTGTCCACCTACCGCCGCATGTTCGCCGCGCTGGCGCGCGACAGCGGGGCGGTGGTCGACGATCCGGCCCTGGTCGACATCGCGGAGACCCTGTTCGCCGCGTTCGCCGAAGCCGGTGAAGAGTGGCTGACGCACGAGCAGATGCGCTTCGCCTGCCGCGCCCACCCCAGCGACCAGTTCGACAACCGGCTGCGGGTGCTCAAGGGCCTCGGCGCGATCCGCGAGGTGTTCCCCAAACCCAACCAGCTGCGCTACCGCGCGTCGTTCACCAGCGTGGTCGGCCTGATGTTCATCAGGCGCATGATGGACGACGGCGGCCAGTCGGAGATGCACCGGCTGCTGGCGCTGGAAGACCTCAACGTCGCCGACCCGCGCACCACCATGGACGAAGCCCGGCAGAGCGCGCTCAACCTGGCGCGGGCGTTCCGGCTGTGGGCGCTGGAGCTGATCACGCTGACCACCGGCACCATCGAGGAGCTGCGCGAACAGGCGCCCAAGCTGTGGGGCACCGAGGAGATCGCGCGGCGCGCGCAGAGCCTGCACGGCACCATCCTGACGCGCTGGCCCGAGCTCGACCGCGTCTGCACCGACCTGCGCGCGGCGATCTACGCCTACAGCGACGCCTCCCGCCGCGCCGCCGGTCGCCTGGCCGACTCCGCGGGCACCACCCGCAACCTGACCCTGCTGCCGACCGAGACGTGGCGTACGTTCTCGCAGACCGCCACCAAGGAACGGCTGGCCGCGGTGCTCGACGGGTTCGTGTTCGACGCGCCCGCGCCCTGGCACGACCCCGCGGCCATCGCCCGCGCCGTCGACGAGGCGCCGAGACC
>NZ_JABCPZ010000276.1 GCF_013283785.1 Nonomuraea antri | reverse complement strand
CGGGCGGGGTCAGGTGGCGGCTTGTTCGACGATGCGGCCCCAGCGTTCCAGGAGGGCCTGCGCGGTGTCGACGTCGGCGGCCTCGGCCCACAGGTCCGTGACGGGCTCGGTGGCCGCGGGAAGGATCAGCACCCAGCTGCCGTCCTGCCCCGACACCAGCACCCCGTCGGTGGTGTCGACGCGCTCGCCGCTCTGCTCGGCGGCCTCGATGACCGAGCGCATGACCGCGCCCTTGGCCGCCCACTGCGTGGGCACGGCGCGCCTGAGCAGCTTCACCTCGGGGATCCTGGCGTCGATCTGGCTGAGCGAGAGCCGGGTGCGCGCCACCAGGCCGAGCAGGCGCATGAACGCGGCCAGCCCGTCGATGGCCGGGCTGAACTCGGGCACCACGAACCCGCCCCGCCCGTCGGCGGCGAAGATCATGTCGTCGGCCGCGGCGGCGGAGGTGAGCGCGTCCAGCGCGGTGCGGGTCCATTCGACCTGCACCCCGTGGAAGCGGCAGACCTGCTCGGCGACCCGGGTGGTGGTGACGGGCAGCGCCACCCGGCCGCCCCGGCGCTCGGCGGCGACCAGATCGAGCACGACGAGCAGGGCGCGTTCCTCGCCGATGAGCTGGCCCATCTCGTCCACCAGGGCGATGCGCTCGCCGACCGGGTCGAACCTGACGCCGAACGCCGCCCGCGAGGAGCTGACCAGCTCCGACAGGCGCTGCAGGTCGCGGCGGCGCTCGGCGATCGTCTCGGTGGGCGAGACGTCGTCGAGGCGGGCGTTGACGGTGAGCACCTCGATGCCGACGCGGCCGAGCAGGGTGGGCAGCACCAGCGAGGAGGTGCCGCCCGCGCAGTCCACGACGACCTTCATGTCCTTGACGCCGGTCATGTCGATGTGGCGCAGCAGCTCGTTGGTGTAGTCCTCGACGGTCCTGGCCGGGTAGCGCAGCTCGGCGATCTCGCCGGGGAAGGCGCGGCGGAACTCCTGCCGCGAGAAGACCCGCTCCAGCTTGCGCTGGGCGGCCGGGGGCAGGTCGGCGCCGCGGTCGTCCATGATCACGATGTCCACGCTCTGCGGGTCGCCGGGCGTGGTGCGCAGCGCGATGCCGCCGGCGGCCGACTCGCGGGCGGTGTGGAAGCGGGCCACCGGCATCGGGGCGGCCTCCAGGTCGAGCACGTTGATGGAGCTGGCGGTCAGCGCGCCGATCACCGCGCGCTTGAGCGCCCTGGCCGCCAGCGAGGCATCCCTGGCGGTCACGACGCGCTCGCCCTTCTTCAGCGTGGTGGCGTACGCGCTGGCCAGCCGTACGCACAGCTCGGGCGTGATCTCCACGTTGACCAGTCCGCTGACCCCGCGCGGGCCGAACAGGCTGCGCTGGCCGCGCGACTCCCAGATGACGCTGGTGTTGACGACCGCGCCGGCCTCGATGGTCTTGAACGGGTAGACCTTGACGCCGCTGGAGACGTACGCCTCGGCCTCGATGACGCATTCGTCGCCGATGACGGCGTTCTCCTCGATGCGGGCGCCGGCCATGATGTCGGTGCTCTTGCCGATGACGCAGCCGCGCAGGTGGGTGCCGGGGCCGAGGTAGACGTTGTCGTGGACGATCGCGCGGTGCAGGAAGGCGCCCTCGCGCACGACCGCGTTGTTGCCCAGCACGGTGTACTCGCGTAACTCCGCGCCCGCCTCGACCTTGGCGTAGTCGCCGATGAGCAGCGGGCCCTTGAGCACGGCGTCGGGGTCGACCGTGGCCGACTCGGCCACCCAGACGCCCGGTGAGAGTTCGAAGCCGCCGATGTCCAGCTCGACCTTGCCGGACAGGGCGTCGGCCTGGGCCTTGAGATAGCTGTCGTGGGTGCCGACGTCCTCCCAGTAGCCGTCGGCGACGTAGCCGTAGATGGGGGCGCCGCGGTCGAGGAGACTGGGGAAGACGTCGGCGGCCCAGTCGACCGGCTCGCCGGTGGCCACGGCGGCCAGCACCTCGGGTTCCATGACGTAGACGCCGGTGTTGACGGTGTCGGAGAAGACCTGGCCCCAGGTGGGCTTCTCCAGGAAGCGCTGCACGCGGCCGTCGTCGCCGACGATGATGATCCCGAATTCGAGCGGGTTGGGTACGCGCTTCAAGCCGATCGTGACTAATGCCGAATTTTCGCGATGAAATCTGACCATGTCGGATAAGTCGATATCCGTCAGGGCATCGCCGGAGATCACGAGGAATCGATCGTCACGCAGGCGGTCCGCGGCGTTCTTGACGCTGCCCGCCGTGCCGAGCGGCAGGTCCTCGGTGGCGTACTGGAGGCTCATGCCCAGCTCGTCGCCGTCGCCGAAGTAGTTGCGGACGAGCGCGGCGAGGAACTGGACGGTCACCACGGTCTCGGTCACGCCGTGCCGCTTCAGCAGCCGGAGCACGTGCTCCATGATCGGGCGGTTGACCACGGGGAGGAGAGGTTTGGGCTGATTAGCGGTCATCGGCCGCAGCCGAGTGCCTTCCCCGCCTGCCATGACGACCGCCTTCACCCGATCACTCCTTTTTCGCCGCGTTCACGAGCTGGCGCACCTGTACCACATACAACAACCCTGCCCACCAGTACAGGCCCGTTCCCCAGAGCGCGAACGCCCATCCGACAATTCGGGCTATTTCGGCATACCACCCAGTGTGGGAGGCAAGGAAGAGGAGAGGGAAGGCATACATGAGGTTGAACATGGCGGCCTTGCCCAGGAAATGCACCTGAAGTGCCTTGTATCCATGTTTGCGGAGTACGGGAATGAAACAGGCGACGAAGATCTCCCGGCCGATGATCACCGCTACCAGCCACCACGGGATGACGTCACGCAGCAGCAGGGCCAGGATCGTGGCGAACACGTAGAGCTTGTCGGCGGCCGGATCGATCACCCGGCCGAGCCTGCTCGTCTGGTTGAACGCCCGAGCGATCTTCCCGTCGAGCCAGTCGGTGAACCCGGCCACCATGAGGACCGCGATGGCCCAGCCGTCCGCCTTGGGCCCCAGCACGAGCCAGAGAAAGACAGGGACGCCGAGAAGACGCAGGAAGCTCAGCAGGTTGGGAACCGTCCAGATCCGGTCCTCGGCGGAAGTTTCGCTCACGAGCCGACCCTACTGCGTGAACTCCGGACACAGGACGCGCGCACTCCCCCGCGTCACCCGGCCCCGGGGTCAGCGGCGGGCGACGACGCCCAGGATGGCCGGCTGCGCCAGGTCGAACAGGACCTCGCCGGGCGCCTCGCTCCACAGCTGCACCGGCACGATGCCCGGCCCGGCCAGCTCCATCCCGTCCAGCAGCTCGGCCAGCCTGGCCGGGTCCCTGGAGGCGATGCCGCCCGCCGAGGAGGCCCGGTAGACGCCCTTGCCCGCCGCCTCGGTCGCGGCGTCGACCGCGCCGGCGTAGGCGTGGCTGATCACCAGGTAGCCGCCGGGCGCGAGACGTTCGCGCACGTTCTTGACGATCGCCGCCACCAGGTCGTCGTCCTCGATGAAGTGCAGCATCGAGACCAGCATCACGGCGGCCGGGCGGCCGAAGTCGATCAGAGCGGTGATCTCTGGGTCGCTCAGCAGCTCCTCGGGGCGGCGCATGTCGCCGTGCACGACGTGGGTGTCCGGGTTGTTCTCCAGCATGGCCCGGCCGTGGGTGAGCACCACCTCGTCGTTGTCGACGTAGACCACCCGGGTGCCCGGCGCGACGCGCTGGGCGACCTCGTGCACGTTCTGCCGCGTGGGCAGCCCGGAGCCGATGTCGAGGAACTGGCCGACGCCGGACCTGGCCAGCGACTCCACCGCGCGGACGAGGAAGGCCCGGTTCGCCTGGGCCATCTGCCTGATGCCCGGCACGATCGCGATGAACTGCTCGGCCGCCGCCCGGTCCACCGCGTAGTTGTCCTTGCCGCCCAGGTAGTAGTCGTACATGCGGGCCACGTTCGGAGTGCCGGCGTCCTCGGTCACGCTCAATCCTCCCCGTCTGTTTCGCGCATCATAGGACGATCTTGGGGGGCAAATGTAGATCTTTCACATTTTCCGGCGAGTGTTCCCCGGCTTCCGTCGCGGGTTCACCAGCGCAGGAACGTGTGGATGCGGCCGACCGGCTCGAATCCGAGCCTGGCGTAGAAGTCCTTCGGCCAGTCGGCGGCGTCGGCCTCCAGGAAGACGAGCCCGGCCCCGGCGGCGGCCGTCTCGGCCAGCATCGAGGTCAGCAGCGTGCGGGCGTGCCCGCGGCCCCGGTAGGCCTCGACCGTGACCACGCTCTCGATCTGGGCGACGCCGTCGTGCAGGTACAGGTCGGCGGTGGCGGCCAGGGCGCCGTCGGCGTCCCTGACGCCGCGGAAGGCCACCGTGTCCGCGCCGCGCAGCCGGGTCTCGACCCGGTCGGTGAGCTGGGTGATCACCTCGTCGTCCGCGTCGGGCAGCGAGGCGCGCCAGCCGGCCCGCACCACGGGCAGCAGCGTGGCCAGGTCCAGGTGCTCGGCCGCGGCCGCGGCGGGCTCGCGCGGGCCGCGATGCGCCATGAGCACGTTGACGCCGTGCTCGTAGCCGGCGGCGGTGAAGGCGGGCGCGAACGCCGTGCCGAGCCGGTCGTCGTGCACCAGGACCAGGCGGTGGCCGCGGCCGGCGAGCAGCTCGTCGGCGGCCGCGATGACCGCGTGCGGGTCGTCGCCGGTCCAGACGATCAGCTTGTTGTCGTCGTGGGAGCCCGGGTAGCGCTCGTCCAGCACGGCGAACCCGCCGGGCGCCGGCTCCAGCCGGGGTGTCCTGCGCCGGGCGAAGTCGCGCAGGAACGCGTGGATACGGGAGAGCTCATCGGACATGCCGGGACATTAGCACCGCCTGGGCGGGCGTCGGGTCAGGCAGTGCGGGCGGCCGGTCAGGCGGCGTGGGCGGCCCGTCAGGCGGTGCGGGCGGCCCGTCAGGCGGTGCGGGCGGCCTGGAGGAAGGCGCGGATGAGGGCGCTGTCCTTGACGCCCGGGGCCGTCTCGACGCCGCTGGAGACGTCGAGCCCCCAGGGGCCCGCGGCGGCGACGGCCTCGGCCACGTTCGCCGGGTGGAGTCCCCCGGCCAGCATCCAGCGGCCCGACGGGCGGCCGCGCACCGCACCCCAGTTCCACGGCTCCCCCGAGCCGGGACGCGGCGCGTCGACGATGAGCAGATCTTCGTCGAAGGCGCCGCAGCGCAGGTCGGACGTGGCGTCGACGGCCCTGACCAGGGTGCGGTCGAGGTCTTTCAACGCGGTGAAGTCGCCGTGCGGATGCTTGCCGTGCAGCTGGATCGCGCGCACGCCGGCCGTCAGCGCCGCCCGGCGCACCTCGTCGGGATGCTCGCCGCGGAACACGCCCACCGTGAGCACGTGGGCGGGCACCAGCGCGGCCAGCTCGGCGGCCCGCTCCGGGGTGACCCGGCGGGGGCTCGCGGTCAGCACGAACCCGATGGCGTCGGCGCCCGCCTCGACGGCGGTGGCCACGTGCTCGGGCTCGCTCAGCCCGCAGATCTTCACGTACACCCTGCCAAGGCTAGCGGCGCCTGGCGGCTCCCGGCGACCACGACCAGACCAGCACGGCGATGATCAGGCCGAACAGCGCGACCCCGTTCGGCACGTGCGCGCCCAGCCAGATCCAGGTGAAGTGCTGGGCCGCGCCGACGAGGAACAGACCGAGGCTGGCCAGCGCGGGCCAGCCGGCGCCGCGTCCCGGCCGCCAGACCAGCACGGCGAGCACGATCTGCACCAGCGCCAGGATGTGCACGACCAGGGCGACGAGCAGGTGCGCCTCGATCGTGGAGTGGTTGGTCGCCACCGACTGCCCGGCCATCGAGGCCGCCACGAGCAGGGACACCGCGTGCGCGATGATGACGATCCGCAGGCTGTACAGCAGGCCGGAGGAGACCCGGCCCGCTTCCTTCGCCGGCATGACCATCGTCGTTTCCGCCATGATGCGGTCCTTTCTGGAGGAAGAGGACCACATCATGGCGACGGCCACCGGCTCCGGGCGTCAGCCTGCGGGATGACTGGACGGTCCGCCACGGGGCGGACGGACCGGGCGGAAGGCGGCGTCCACCAGCCCGGAGCGATGGGCGACGACGGCGGCCTGGATGCGGTTGCGCAGGCCCAGCTTCTCCATGGCGGCGGCCAGGTGGCTCTTGACCGTGGTGACGCCGATGCGCAGCTCCTCGGCGATCTCCGCGTTCGACAGGCCGGTGCCGACCAGGGCCAGGACCTCCAGCTCGCGTTCCGTCAGCCCGGCGGGCGCGGGCGCGGCCTGCTCCTCGGCCGCCAGGAACCGCTCGACCACCCGGCGCAGCACGGACGGCGCCAGCAGCTGCTCACCCGCGGCGGCCCGGCGCACGGCGTCCACCATGCGCTCGGGCTCGTCGTCCTTGACCAGGAAGCCGACGGCGCCGGCGCGCAGGGCGGCGTAGACGTTGGCGTCGTCGGCGAACGTGGTGAGCACCACGATGCGGGCCCCGGGCCGGGCCGCGAGCACGCGCTTGATCGCCTCCAGGCCGTCCACCCTGGGCATGCGCAGGTCCATGAGGATGACGTCGGGCAGGTGGCGTTCGGCCTGGCGCACCGCCTCGGCGCCGTCGTCGGCCTCGCCGACGACCTCCATGTCGCCCGCGGCCTGCAGCAACATCCGCACGCCCGCGCGGACCAGCGCCTGGTCGTCGGCGACGAGCACCCGGATCATCCGGCCGCCCCGGCCTTCATCGCTCGCACGCACCCCGGCTTGGGTGCGGGGTCCGCGCTCCTGGGTCCGGGCAGGCCGGCCGTGAGCAGCCAGCCGCCGTCGCCGTCCGGCCCGGCGGTGAGCGTGCCGCCGAGCGCGCGCACGCGCTCGCGCATCCCGGCCAGGCCGCGCCCGGACGACGGCAGCCGTTCCATCACGGTGGGCGGGCGGCCGTTGCGGATCTCCACGGCCAGCCCGTCGTCGGCCGGGACGACGGACACGCGCACCTCGGTGCCAGGTCCGGCGTGTTTGAGCACGTTGGTGAGTCCTTCCTGGACGATGCGCGCGGCCGAGGCCCGCACGACCAGCGGCGCCTGGTCGGCGGCCGGATGGAGGTCGAGGTCGACGACGAGCCCGGCCGCGGCCACGCGTTCGGCCGATTCGCGCACCACGTCGGCCGGGTCGGCCAGCAGGCCGGGCTGGCGTTCCGGGTCGCGCAGCAGGTCGAGCAGGCCGCGCAGGTCTTCGAGCACCTGGTGCCCGGTCTCGCGGATGTCGTTGAGCGCCTCGGCCACCGGCCCTTCCGGCGCGGCGTAGCGGGCGGCTCCGGCGCGCAGCACCATCGCGCCGACGTGGTGCGCCACGATGTCGTGCACGTCGCGGGCGATGCGCTCGCGCTCGGCGAGCTGGTCGGCGCGCACCTGGGCGACCGCCAGCCGGGCGGACTGCTCGGCGCGCAGCCGCTCGGTGAGCGCCGCGGCCTGCCGGACGCCGAGGTAGCGGCCGATCGCGACGGGCGTGGCCACCAGCGTCATCAGCACGCCCACCCGGAACGGGGTGACCTCGGTGACGGGCTCGACCACCGCGATGGAGGCCATCAGGCAGCCCGCGCCGTACGCGACGGCCGTCCAGGTCCAGGACGGCACCCGCATCGCGAACACGCCGATCACGATGAGCGTCAGCAGCAGGCAGGTGTTGGCGGCCTGCGGGAAATAGGCCTCCGCGGCCAGCAGCAGCCCGGCCTGGAGCAGGAGCACCAGGCCGGGCAGCCGCCTGGCCACGCCCAGCGCCAGCCCGCCGAGCACGGCGAACAGCCCGATGACCCAGACGGGCTGGGCGGAGGCGTTCCAGTCGGTCCACGTGCTGAGCACGGTGATCGCGACGCCGCCGGCGGCGAGCAGCGCGTCCGGGGTGAGGTCGCGCTCCTCCAGCCGTCCGGCCGAGCCGCGCAGGTAGCCGCCGATCAGGACCGGGAAGACCGACAGGCCGACCGAGTACATCCAGGCGTTCGCCGTCAGCGCGATGCCGGGGTCGGCCAGGTTGAGCGCGGTGGCGACGCCGGTGGCCACCAGGGCGGCGGCGGTCGCGTGCCGGACGCCCCGGTGCGCGGTGACGCCGGTCGCCACCAGCAGCAGGATCTGCGCGGTGTTGGAGCTGAAGGAGTTGATCTGGTCGGTGAAGACCAGGAAGGCGGCCAGGTAGAGGCTGACGGGCAGCGGCAGGCGCCTGACCAGGCCCATGGGCAGGCCGACCAGCAGGGCCATCGGGAGGTTCGAGCCGGCGGGCAGGAACTCCGATTCGCCCGCGTGCCAGGTCGTCATCACGTCCAGGGCGACTCCCGAGGCCGCCAGCAGGACATCGACCGGTATTCCACGCCACCGCATGACGACACGCTATCTGCCTGGTGAATCCGGTTGATCCTCCGGACGTAGGAGGGCGTCTCCTCCAACTGGCCGCAAGATCGACCGCTGGATGGACTGATTTGAGATGACCTTGCCCTTACCGTTCTCTCCATGGCGAACGATTCCGCATTGTTCCTCGGTCAGTTCCTGCGCGCCCCCGCCACCATCGGCGCCGTCGCACCGAGCTCGCGCCGGCTGGCCTCGGCCGTCTGCGCGCCCGTGCCCGAGCGCGGCGAGCCGACCGTGGTCGAGCTCGGCCCAGGGACCGGCCCTTTCACCGCCGAGATCCAGCGCCGGCTGGACGGACGCGGCCAGCACCTGGCCGTGGAGGTCAACGAGGCGCTGGCGGTGCTGCTCGCCGCGCGGTTCCCGGCCGTGGACGTGGTGCACGCCGACGCGGCCGAGCTGTGCCGGTTGCTGGCCGACCGCGGGTTGAGCCAGGCCGACGTGGTGGTGAGCGGGCTGCCGTGGGCGGCCTTCCCGAACGAGTTGCAGTGCGCGCTGCTGGACGCGGTGACGTCGGCGATGGGGCCGGCCGCGGCGTTCACCACGTTCTCCTACATCCACGCCATCCCGCTCAGCTCGGCGCGCCGGTTCCGTGCACTGCTGGCCGAGCGGTTCGAGGAGGTCGTGCCCGGGCGTACGGTGTGGCGCAACGCGCCGCCCGCGTTCGTCTTCCACGCCCGCAGACCGCGATTCTGACCTTCGGCCTTTGAACCCTGCGGACCTCGACCCTTGACCTCTCGACTTTTGAGGCCCGCGGACCTCGCCCTTTGAGCTTTCGACCTTGAGGCCCGCGGACCTCGACCCTTGAGCTTTCGACCTTTGAGGGCCGTGGACCTCGACCCTGAACAGAACTTGTTTCTACTATGGCGTGATGGATTTCACCCTTCCGGAGAGCGCGCTGGCCGTTCAGCGGGGCATCGGCGACATCTGCGCCCGCTATGACCTCGGCTACTGGCAGCGATGCGAGAGCGAAAAGCGGTGGCCCGAGGAGGTCTGGGCGGAACTGGCCAAGGGCGGCTGGCTCGGCCTGGCCGTGCCCGAGGAGTACGGCGGGGGCGGCCAGGGCCTGCTCGAACTGGCCGTGGCGACGGAGACGCTGGCCGCCTCCGGCGCGGCCGGCGGGTCGGCGTTCACGTACGTGCTGACCCCGGGCTTCGGCGCGCTCACCCTGGCCAGGCACGGCACCGCCGAGCAGCGGGCGGAACTGCTGCCCCGGCTGGCCACCGGGGAGGTGGAGACCTGCTTCGCGCTGACCGAGCCGGACGCCGGGTCCAACTCGCTGGCCATCACCACCTCCGCGCGCCGCGACGGCGACTCGTTCGTCATCAAGGGACAGAAGATCTGGATCACGGGCGTGCAGCGGGCGACCTGGATGCTGCTGGTGACCAGGACCGTCCCGGCGGCCGAGGCCAAGCCGCGCACGCACGGGCTGACCGTGTTCCTGGTGAACGTGCCCGACGCGGTGGCCGCCGGGCAGCTGTCGTACCAGGCGATACCGAAGCTGGGCGCGAACACGACGCCGTCCAACATGGTGTTCATCGACGATCTGCGGGTGCCCGCGTCGTCCGTGGTGGGCGAGGTCGACCAGGGCGCGTTGGTGCTGTGGGACATTCTCAACCCCGAGCGGATCCTGCTGGCCGCGTCCGCGCTGGGCGGGGCCGAGGTGGGGCTGCGGGTGGCGGTGGAGTACGCCAGGCAGCGGGAGGTGTTCGGGCGGCCCATCGGGGCCAACCAGTCGATCGCGTTCCCGCTGGCGCAGGTGAAGGCCAAGATCGAGCTGGCCAGACTGATGCTCTACAAGGCCGCCTGGTCCTTCGACCGGCGCCTGCCCTGCGGCACCGAGGCCAACATCGCCAAGCTGACCGCCTCGCAGGCCGCCTGGGAAGCGGCCGACGCGGCGTTCCAGACGCACGGCGGGATGGCGTACTCGCTGGAGTACCCGGTGGCCAGGCTGCTGACGGACGCCCGTATCGGGAAGGTCGCACCGGTGACCGAGGAGCTTCTGCTCAACTACCTCGCCACCCAGGTGCTCGGGCTGCCTCGTAGCTTCTGAGCCGCCTCGCGCCCGGCGCCTCGCTCAGGAAGGCGTCCGGCGCGGGCCGCCCGGCCATCGGGACGGGGTCACCGGTTCCCGGCCGGTCACCCGGTCCTGTGGGTCTGTCTGTCTTGCCGGGTTCGTGCTCGCTGGGTTTCGTCTTGCCGGGTTTCGTCTTGCCGGGTTTCGTCTTGCTGGGTTTCGTCTTGCCGGGTGTGTCTCAGTCGGATAAGTCTCAGCCGGATGTGTCTCAGTCTTGCGTGTCTCAGCCGGAGCTGTCTCAGCCGGGTTTGCCCATCGCCTTGCGTATCACGTCCCGGGCCCTGTCCATGATCGCAACCGGCGTGCCGACGAGCAGGTTCTTCGGCGCAGTCTCGACCCCGGCGTGCGGATGCGTGGGCGCCAGGGCCTCGGCGGCCTTGACCCCGACGGCCATCGCCAGCCGTTCCCTGTCGCCCGCCTCCTGCCGCAGCCTGGGGAACTCCTCGCGTTCCTCGGCTTCGGCGTGCTCGACCACGGCCTTGCGCAAGGTGGCCAGGTTGGCGGCGAACTGAGGGTCGTCAACGCCTGCCCGCTCCATCTGCGTGAGCATGTCCTTGGCCGAGTTCTCCTCGGCCAGGCGTTCGTCCACTACGTCGTCGCCGAGCTTGCGGCGGGCGTAGGGGTGAACGATCTCCTCCTCCGCTGTCTCGTGGACGGCCAGCAGGCGCACCAGGCGGCGGAAGGGCTCGGCCCGGTCCTCCGGGGCGGCGTTCTCGACCTCGGAGAACAGGGCCTTGATCTCTTCGTGCTGGCGCAACAGCAGGTCGACCACATCGGTGTCCTTCATGAGGGTGCGCCTACCCGAGCGAGGTACCTGAAATCCTCTTCTCCCCGCTCCCGCCCGGCCTCCCCGTAGCCCGAGACCGAGACGGACGGCCGGGTCAGCCGAAGTTCGGCGGCCGCTTCTCCCTCAGCGCCCGGGCGCCCTCGGCCACGTCAGGCCCGCTGAACCCGAGGAACTCCATGGCCAGCGACGCGTCGAAACTCGGCCCGGCCAGCCGCAGCCAGTTGTTGAGCGAGTACTTGGTCAGCCGGATCGCCTCCTGCGACCCCGCGGCGAGCTTGACCGCGATCTCCATGGCCCGCTCGTGCACCTGGTCGTCATCGACGCACAGACTCACCAGGCCCATGCGCTCGGCCTGCTCACCGGTGACGGGCTCGCACAGCAGCAGGTGGTACTTGGCCTTGGCCATGCCGCACAGCAGCGGCCAGATGATCGCCGCGTGATCGCCGGCCGCGACGCCGAGCCGGGTGTGGCCGTCGATGATGCGCGCCGTACGCCCCGCGACCGAGATGTCGGCCAGCAGCGCGACGGCCAGCCCGGCGCCCACGGCCGGTCCCTGGATGGCGGAGACGACCGGCTTGGAGCAGTTGAGCACGTTGTACACGAGGTCGCGGGCCTCGGTGAAGATGCGCATCCTGGTGGCGTGGTCGCGGGTCATCTCCTCGATCATCGACAGGTCTCCGCCTGCCGAGAACGCCTCCCCCTCACCCCGGACCACCACCGCCCTGACGGAGTCGTCGCGGTCGACGTCGCGCCAGATCTCCCCCAGCTCGCGGTGCGCTGTCATGTCGACGGCGTTGAGCCTGCCCGGCTCGCTGATGGTGACCCGCAGCACCCCGTCGAACGGGGTGTCGATCTTCAGCTTGTCGTACTTCACAGCCCCTCTTCCACCGCGCTCGCCTCGGCCGAAATCCCCTCCGCCCCCGCTACGGGGAACGTCTCACGACGGACGCTCTCACAAGGCACGCACTCACGACGAACATTCTCATGACGGACGCACCCACGAGGGACATACTCACGACAGACGCACTCACGCGGGACGTCTCATGACGGACCTTCTCACGGGGACCTCAACCCGCCGGGAACAGCGACTCCCTGAGCCGGTCGGCCACGTACTCCCGGGCCTCGATGGCCTGGTCGAACAGCCCCGGCAGGACGAAGAAGCCGTGCACGGCCCCGTCGAAGCGCCGCACCTGCGCGGGCACCCCCGCCGCGGCCAGCCGCCGACCGTACTCCTCACCCTCGTCACGCAGGACGTCGCAGCCGGCCGTCACGACGGTCGCGGGCGCGAGGCCGCTGACGTCGGGTAGCCGGAACGGCGAGAGCCGGGGATCCAGCGGGTCGACGTCATCGGCGTATTGCTGGACGAACCAGGCCATCTCCTCGGCGTCCAGCCCGAAGCCCTTGGCGAACTCGGCGTAGCTGGGTGCGTCCATGACCGCGTCGAGCACCGGGTAGACCAGCGCCTGGTGCGCCAGCCGCAGCCCGGCATCGCGCGCCTGCCAGGCGGCCACCGCGGCCAGGTTGCCGCCCGCGCTGTCGCCGATCACCGCCACCTGGCCGTTGCTCTGGTAGAACGCGGGCCTGGCGAAGATGTCGCGGACGACCGTCCAGGCGTCGTCGGCCGCCGCCGGGAACGGATGCTCCGGCGCGAGCCGGTAGTCGACCGACACCACCACGGCCCCGGTCCTGATCGCCAGATCACGCCCGGCGGCGTCGTTGCGCTTCACGCTGCCGAACACCCAGCCACCGCCGTGGAAGTACACCACGACCGGCAACAGCCCGTCGCCGCGGTCGGCCCGGTAGATGCGGATGGGCACCTCTTCGGCGACCTCGTCCCGCACGAACGGCAACTGCGGCAGCGAACCACGATGCGCGGCCAGCCCGTCCTGCGCCCGCATCTCCCTGATCTTCGCCAGATCGAGCGCGGCCAGGTCGGTGTTGAGGTCCGCGGGGTAGAGGGCGAGGTAATCCCGCGCCTGGGGGTGCAGCGGCATGCCCGCAGCCTAGCGGGCCACCCCGACAAACGCACCGCGCAACCCAGCAGACCACTCCCACGAACACACCGCGCAACCCAGCAGGCCACTCCGACGAGCACACCGCGCAGCTCGCCCACCCGACGACCACCACCAACCCATCGAACCCACCCACCGCCCCAC
>NZ_JABCPZ010000275.1 GCF_013283785.1 Nonomuraea antri | reverse complement strand
GGCAGGGGCGTTTTGTGTGGCCGGGCGGGGGTGCTTCGGGGTGCAGGCGTACCTGGATCTGGCCGGTCTGCCCGATCAGGTGACCGTCGACCCGGTCAGGAAGACCTTCACGTTCTCCGGTTACCGCCCCGCGCGCCGCACCCTCGCCGTCCACCTGGCCAGCACCGTCATCGCGCCCGTTCCCGTCAAGGCCAGGGCCACGCTCACCGGGCTGCCGCCGGCGATCACCGGCATGGAGCTCGGGCCGTTCGACGTCGTCCAGGGCAACGGCGTGCGGGCCGGTTACCGGATCGAGCCGCCCGCCACCCTCGGCTCCCTGGACGTCCGTGCCGAGGTGGCCGGGCTGCGTGGGCATGTCGCCGTCGACCCGGTCCCGGCGGCGGTCGCGGTGGAGGGGACGTACGGCGCGAAGACCCGCATCCGGGTACGGAACTCCGCCCCCGTCAAGCGGCTCACCGCCCGCGTCACCGTGCCGGGGACGGGCAGCGGAGAGCTGCGTTTCGGCGACGTCCCGGCCGTGTTCGGCGTGGACGCCGACGCCTCGGCGGCCGGGCTGAACGTGCCCGCCGTGACCTACCGCGCCGACCGGGGAACGCTCGACGGCCGCCTGACCGTGGACGGCCGCCTGGCGGACCCGGCAGGACGCCTCGGCCGGATCTCGCTCGCGGTCACCGACCTGGCCGCGGACACCACGATCAGGCAGAACCCGGACCAGTCCATCGACCTGGTGTCCAAGCCCGCCCCGACCGGGCGGATCGAGGTGCGCGCCGGGCTGGCGATGCCCCAGGTGCCCAGGCAGTCCGTCGCGATCGCGCGAGAGGTGCCGTACACGAAGGGGTTCCTCACCTATCACGTCGGCGGCACGTTCGGGCTCGGGCCGAGTTCGATCGAGGACGTGTCGCTGGCGGTGCGCGGAATGTCATGGCTGCGGGTGCGTCCGGGGAGGATCCCGTTCGGGCTGAAGGCGCCGCCCGCGCTCGGCTATCTGGCCCCGGGCTTCGAGGGCGCGTACGACCGGCTCGACCTGGCCGCGTCCGGCGTGGACCTGCGGCCGGACGTGTCGCTGCGGCTCAAGCTGAGCAGAAAGCTCGGCGCGGACGTGTTCGCCGACGCGCTACGCCTCACGCCCACCGACTCGCTGGCGCCGCGCCGCTACGACCAGCGCATGCGGCCGATCGGCGCCAGGCAGGAGATCTCGGCGGCCGGCGTGCGCCTGGCCTGCCTGACCGTGGCCACCCGCCCAGGTTTCACGGCAGCCGGGACCCGCACCGGTGCGATCTCTCTGCGTGGCTCGGACGGACCCCAGATGGTGTCGTTCCTGGACCCCGGCGACCAGGTCCCCGACTACGCGGTGGACCTCGTCACGCACCTCATGTCCCCGTTCCCCGGCGCGTCCTGGAAGGTGTCGGACGCGAAGGCGGGCGCGTGCCGCTGACCGGGTCAGTGCAGGGAGCGGCCCAGCCGGAGCCTGACGCGGCCGCCGTCGCGCACGGTCTCGCGCACCGTCCAGACGCGTTCGTCCACGACGGTGCCCCGCGCGGTCATGTAGCCGCCGACCCTGAGCACGGGACGTCCGGTGTCGTCGGCGAGCAGCTGCACGCGCGACTCGGAGTCGTCGGCGAACAGGATGAGGAAGTCGTCCGTGCCGGCGGGGGCGTCGAGGACGATTCCCGGATACAGGTGGGAGTAGGGGACTTCGATGACACGCTCGCTCAGTTCGCTCATCTGAGCACGACTACCCCGCAACGGGACGACTATCGACCGCCGCCCACGCCACGGATGGAGAGGGTCGTAGCGGACATCAGGCGAAATGGGGTGAAATATCACCGTTCCTCGAGAGTATGGAGACCCCTGTGGCCCTGTTCGACCTGCCGCTCGACCAATTGCGCGGCTACCTGCCCGACCGCGACGAGCCCGCCGACTTCGACGACTTCTGGGCACGCACGCTCGCCGAGGCCGCGCAGCACGACCTGGCCGCCGAATTCGTCCCGTACGACCTGCCGTACAGCACAGTGGACGTGTTCGACGTCTCCTACGCCGGATGGGGCGGCCACCGGATCAACGGCTGGTTCCTGCTGCCCCGCGACGCGCGGGGCCCGGTGCCGTGCGTGGTGCACTACATCGGCTACAGCGGCGGCCGCGGCTTCCCGCATGACCACCTGCTGTGGCCGTCCGCCGGGTACGCCGTGCTCGTCATGGAGACCCGCGGCCACGGCGGCGCGAACCCGGGACGTCCCGGCGCCACCGGCGACCCGGGCGCGGGCGCGCACCCGCACGCCGACGGCATGATGACCCGCGGCATCCTCGACCCGGACGACTACTACTACCGCAGGGTCTTCACCGACGCCGCTCGGGCGGTGGACGTGGCCATGGCACACCCGGCCGTGGACGAGACCCGCGTCGTCGTCTCCGGCGGCAGCCAGGGCGGCGGCATCGCGCAGGCCACCGCGGCGCTGCGTCCCGAGGTCAAGGCGGCGCTCATCGACGTGCCGTTCCTGACCCACTTCAGGCGCGCGGTGGAGATCACCGACCGTGACCCGTACCAGGAGCTGGTCCGCTTTCTGGCCACCCGCAGGGAGAGCGCCGAGCAGGTGTTCCGGACCCTGGCCTACTTCGACGGGCTGAACTTCGCCGCCCGCGCCCGGGTGCCCGCGCTGTATTCGGTGGCGCTGATGGACCTGGTCTGCCCGCCGTCGACGGTCTTCGCCGCCTACAACCACTGGCAGGGGCCGAAGGAGATCACCGTCTGGCCGTGGAACGGGCACGAGGGCGGCAGCGGCTTCCAGATCGAGGAGCAGCTCCGCTACCTGCGCAAACTCCTCGCCGACAGCTGAGGGCTACCTGCGCGAACTCCTCGCCGACGGCTGAGCGCTACCTGCGCGAACTGCTCGCCGACGTCGCCGACGGCTGAGCGCAGCCGGGGCCGCCGGTCCGGTACGCGTCTCCGCACCGGACCGGCGACGGCCCGCCATGACCTGTGGCCGGTTCAGCGGGCGGGGGCCGCACCCTGCTCGGTGACCAGGAACGACACGCTGCCCTGGTCGTCGGCGCCGGCGTCGAGCGATTTGTCCTCCAGTACGGTCGCGGCCACGGGGTCGAGGTAGACCCTCGCGCCCTCCGACTCCACCACCGCGTCGGCCGGCTCCGGAGCGGTGGCCAGCGAAAGAGTGAGCGAGTTCGCGCCCTCGCCGTCGGACGCGATGCGGACCCCGCTGCGGGCCTGCTCCGGCGCGCCCGCCGTCAGATCGCGAATCGCCTGGGCTGCGTTGGCTGTCAGGGTGAGCACTACGGCTCCTCCTCACGGTCGACGTTCAGAAGTTGCCAGCCCTTCCCCCTCTGGCCCGGTCCAATCCTCCATCGCGCATTCTTTACCGAGGACGCCGAGGATTCCGCCGCCAGGCCGCCCGCCCGGAGTCTCCGATCTTCCCCCGCGGATCGGCACGAGCCGCCACAATGGCCGCATGGACTACGCGTCCGAGAGGCAGGCCATGGTGGCGCGGCTGCGCCGGCGTCAGGCCGTCAGCGACCGGGTCGCCGCCGCGATGCTCGCGGTGCCGAGGCACCTCTTCCTGCCCGGCGTCGAGCCGGAGTCCGCGTACGAGGACGTGCCCATCGTCACCAAACGCGACGAGCAGGGCCGGCCGATCAGCTCCTCCTCCCAGCCGTCGATCATGGCGACCATGCTCGACCAGCTCGGCGTCGAACCGGGCCACCGGGTGCTGGAGATCGGCGCGGGCACCGGCTACAACGCGGCGCTCCTCGACCACCTGGCCGGTCCCGAGGGGCACGTGGTCACCGTCGACATCGACCAGGACGTGGCCGAGCGCGCCAGGGCGCACCTGCTGGCAGCCGGGCGGCCGCGGGTCGAGGTCGTCCTGGGCGACGGGGGACAGGGGCACGCCGCGCGGGCGCCGTACGACCGGCTGATCGCCACCGTCGGCGCGTGGGACCTCGCGCCCGCCTGGGCCGGGCAGCTCGGCGCGGGGGGACGGCTGGTCGCGCCGCTCGACCTGCGCGGCATGCAGGTGTCGGCGGCCATGGAACGCGACGGCGACCACTGGACGAGCCGATCGGTCGCGCCCTGCGGCTTCATGCGCATGCGCGGCCCGTTCGCGGGCACGGAGACGATGCTCGTGCTCGGCCCGGGCACCGAGCTCATGCTCGAACTGGCCGAGCCGCGCGACCTCGGCGACCTCGGCGCCGCGCTCGACGCCGCGCCCGTCGACGTCGCGACCCGGGTGGGCGACACCGACGCGCCGATGCCCGCCGCTGTCGGCGCGGGCCTGTGGCTGGCGCTGCGCGACCCGCGCTGGTGCATGCTCATGGGCAAGCTGGACGGCGGTTACGGGATGAGCATCGGGCTGGCGGAGCGCGACAACCTGGCGTGGCTGACCTCGCGGCAGCCGATGCTGGCCCGCGGCCACGGCCCGGACGCCGCCCGCCTCGCCGAGGACCTGGCCGCGCACGTCGCCGACTGGGACGAGGCCGGCCGCCCCGGAGCCGACGACCTCCGCATCGACGCCTACCCGACCGGCACCCCGGTGCCCGAGGGCGTCGGTCTGACCGTCCGCAAACGCCACACCACCCTGGTCGTCACCTACCCCTGAACCCCGCCGCCGAAGGACGTGGAAGAAATCGGTGCGGGGCCTGTCCGGAATCCCGGCGCCCGTTCGTCACCATGGTGAAACGCCATCGACGTGAGGAGCGCGCAGCCATGAAGTACATGATGTTCGTCTGCACCGACCCCGAGCCCGACGCCGACCAGGAGAACTGGCCGGACATCGAGGCGTGGGTGGCCGAGAACGACGCCCGCGGCCGCCGGGTGCGCGGCGCGGTGCTGGCGCCGGAGTCCGCGGCGACGACCGTCCGGGTGCGCGCGGGGGAACTGATCCTCTCGGACGGCCCGTTCGCCGAGACCAAGGAGGTGATCGTGGGCTTCGACCTGCTCGAATGCGAGAACCTGGACGAGGCGATCGAAGTCGCACGCACGCACCCGATGGCCCGGGAGGGACGGCTGGAGCTGCGCCCGTTCGCCGACTTCGAACAGTGAACGACGAACTGGAGGCCGGCGACCGGTGAACGACGACGATCTGGAGTGCGTGGCCGCCGATGCCTACCCGCGCATCGTGGCCGCGCTGATCCGGGTCACCGGCGACTGGACGCTGGCCGAGGACTGCGCCCAGGAGGCGCTGGCGCTGGCCGTGCAGCGGTGGCCGGCGGAGGGCGAGCCGGACAACCCCGGCGGCTGGCTCATGACGGTGGCGCGCAACCGCGCGATCGACACCCTGCGCCGCGCCTCGACCGAGCGCCGCAAGCTGGCCGAACTGGCCACGCTCGCCTCGCGCGGCCGGGACGGCGACGCGCCGGCCGCGGGGGAGGGGGCGAAGGAGGAGGAAGAGGTCGTGGACGATCGGCTGAGGCTCATCTTCACCTGCTGCCATCCGGCGCTGGCGCTGGAGTCGCGCGTAGCGCTCACCCTGCGGACGATCTGCGGGGTGCCGACCGCCAGGATCGCCCGCGCCTTCCTGGTCACCGAGGCGACCATGACCCGCCGGCTGACCAGGGCCAAACGGAAGATCGCCGAGGCCGGCATCCCCTACCGGGTGCCGGCCGGTCCGGCGCTGGCCGAGCGGCTGCCCGGCGTGCTCGCGGTGCTCTACCTGCTGTTCACCCAGGGCTACAACGCCGGCGGCGAACCGGCGTTCGCCGCGGAGGCGATCCGGCTGGCGCGGCTGCTGCGCCGCCTCATGCCGGGCCAGGGCGAGGTGACGGCGCTGCTGGCGCTCTTCCTCCTGCAGCACTCCCGGCACGCCGCCCGCCAGGACGCCGAGGGCAACCTGCTGCCCCTCGACCGTCAGGACCGCTCCCGCTGGGACCGCGCCGCGATCGCCGAAGGACTCGCCCTCCTCGCCGAGACCGCCACCGACGCCGACACCGCGCAGCTGACCGGTAGTGGGCCTTATGCGCTGCAAGCACGCATCGCCGCCTGTCACGCCACCGCCCCCGCCGTCTCCGCCACCGACTGGCCGGAGATCGCCCGTTGCTACGACGCCCTGGCGCGGATCCGGTCCACGCCGGTGGTGGAGCTGAACCGGGCCGTCGCGCACGGCTACGCGTACGGGCCGCGCGCGGGGCTGGCGTTGCTGGCGCACTCGCGTTCCGGCGGCGCGCTGGACGGGCACCCGCTGGCCATCGCCGCCGAGGCCGATCTCACCGCCAGACTCGGCGACCACGCACGAGCCGCGGCCCTGTTCAGGCAGGCGGCCGAGGTCGCGCACAGCGAACAGGAACGCCGCGCGCTGCTCGACCGCGCCACGGAAATCACCGGCCAAGGCGCGGACGCGCCCAGGTTCGGCGGGCTCCCAGGCCACGGCCACCACAACGATTACGCTGAGTAACGAAGGAGTTTCACTTTGTCATAGGACGACATATGCGTACACGTCTGACTCTCGTGCTGGCCGTCGCGGCCGCTTCCGTCCTGGCGGGCTGCGGGGAGAGCGCGCCCACCCACTCCGCCGGCCTGGCCAGTCCCGCCAGCCCGAGCGCCGCCGACCAGCCCTCCAAGGTGGACCGGGCCTGGCTGAAGATCATCCACGTGGGGAACCTGGCCGAGATCGAGGCCGGGCGGCTCGCGGAGAGCAAGGGCGCGAGCAACCAGGTCAAGTCCATCGGCAAGATGCTGGTCGACGACCACACCGAGCTCGACACCAAGGTCACCGAGGTCGCCGGCAAACTCGGCGTCCAACTGCCGGACGGGGTGACGGGCAAGCACGCCGCGGTCGCCAAGAGGCTGGCGAAGGCGTCGGGACGGGACTTCGACCAGGAGTGGATCGCCGCGATGACCAAGGCGCACACGGCGGCGCTGACCGCGACGAAGAAGGAGGCGTCGAACGGTTCGTCACCCTCCGTGGTCGCGCTGGCCAAGTCCGCGATCCCGGCCCTGGAGGATCATCTGGCCGCCCTGCAGAAGGCCGGCTGACCTCGCCCGGCAAAGCGGACGGAAAGTCAAAAAACGTACAGACGGCACAGAAAGTGGACTGACAGCGTCACGACAGGACGAGGCGGGGCAAAAACTGCCTACGCTAGGTGTGCGATTGCAGTCTCCCGGGGTATTTGTCCTCTTTGAACCAGGACGAACAAACGGGGGGATCGTCGTGGCATTGCAAACAGAGATCCGCAACCTGCTCGACTGCCACGTGGTGGGGTCGGACGGTCAGCACATCGGCAAGGTGGGCCAGGTCTACCTCAACGACCGCTCGGGTGAGCCGGAGTGGGTGACGGTGCGTACAGGGCTCTTCGGAACGAAACAGACGTTCGTCCCGCTGGCCAACGCGCGCCGATCGGGGGAGGAGATCCGCGTCCCCTTCGACAAGGAGATGATCAAGGGCGCGCCGAACATCGACGTGGACGGCCGCCTGTCCCTTGAGGAGGAGGCCGACCTCTACCGCTACTACGGCATGCAGCCGTCCAACATCCCCACCCAGCGCAAGCCCGAGCAGGGCCGCGCGCAGGCGGGGGAGCGCACCGGCGCGGAACGGCGCGGCCGGGCCACCGGCGATCGCGACATTGACATCACCAGGTCGGAAGAGCAACTGCACGTCGGCAAGGAGAGCAGGGAGACCGGCCGGGTCAGGCTGCACAAGTACGTCGAGACCGAGGACGTGCAGCAGAACGTGCCGCTCTCGCACGAGGAGGTCACCATCGAGCGCCGGCCCATCAGGGAGGGCGAGCGGGTGACGCCGCACGAGATCGGCGAAGAGGATGAGGAGATCATCCTGTACGAGGAGCGCCCGGTCGTCGGCAAGGAGACCAAGCCGGTCGAGCGCGTGCACGTGCACAAGGAGAAGGTGGAGCGCCAGGAGACCGTCCGGGGCCAGGTTCGCAAGGAACGGCTCGAGGTCGACGAGGACGGTTCCGTCCGCAACCAGGACGACATTCCGCCCGAGCGGTGAGCCCGCGTGTGACGGGGGACGCCCCCGCGCGCGTCCGGCCCGCTCGGAACGGTGAGACCGCCCGGATCGGAGTGCGGTGAGACCGCCGGGGATCTGGGCGCGTTCCGCGCGCACGGACGCCGCGGCCGGGTGAGCACGTCCCCGGGGATCCGATGTGCGGTCTCGGCGGGGGCGCTCTCAGGGCGCCCCCGTCACGCGCCTTTCGGGGCACCTACATCACGCCCCTCTCGGGATGCCCCCTCACGCGCCTCTCGGGGCCACCCACATCACGCGCCTCTCGGGGGGGCCCACGTCACGCGCCAGGCAGCACCTGTTCGAGCAGTGCGATGGCCTCGCCGGCCACGATGCCGTAGAACGGGTTGCTGAACGCCGTCACCGCCATCGCCACCGCGTCGGGCAGGTGGTCGACGTCGCCGATGTTGTCCGGCAGCACCACGAACATGCCGATGACGATGAGGAACCCGGCCACCGACTCCAGCGGCACCCAGCGTCCCATCCGCTCCACCAGGCCGAGGCCCGTGATGACCGTCATCAGCCCGAGGAACAGCACCACCGAGACGACGGGCAGGTCGGTGCCCGCGGTCGGCGACGGGGTCGGCTCCATGGGCGCGCCGCCGAACAGGCCCGCCGCCAGCGACGCGACGCCGTCCACCAGGAACACCTCGTCCAGCCGCGGCTCGGTCCCGGCCAGCTCGGAGTTGACCGAGTCGTAGGAGACCACGGTGCCGACGCGCAGCGCGAACAGCGACAGCGCCCCCACCAGCACGGGCCGCGAGACGATCTCGCGCCAGTCGAACGGGATCAGCCGCGGCCTCTCGATCTCGGGCGCCTCTTCCTCCTCGGGCTCGTCGCCCAGCCGCGGCCCGAGGAACCTGGCCACCAGCGCCCCGGCCACGATGGCGGCGACCACGGTGACGGCCAGGTCGTCGGTGAGCAGGAACGCCGACACCCCGGCCACGGTCGAGGCGATGCCGGTGGCCTTCCTGTCGCGGATGTAGCCGACCCCGGCCGCGGCGAGCATGATGCCCACCCCGGCGATGGCGCCGGCGATCACCCCCTCGTCGAACAGCTCGATGAGCGGCTCGTACAGCCCGAGCAGGCCGAGCACCGCGGTGGGCAGCGCCGACAGGACCACCACCCAGTAGATCTGGGGCGCCCGCTTGACGCTCTGGGTGGCCACGGCCACGGACTCGACGGTGAAGTTCAGCGGCGTGATCACCCGGGTCACGGCCGTCAGGACGGCCGCGACGGCGAAACCGATCGCCATGGCCCGGGCCCTGAACCCCTTGCGTACCGCGTAGAGTCCCTCGCCGAGCCCGTCCGCGCACATGCCGAGCGCGGCGAGGATGGCGGAGAACACTACGCGCCGTCGCCCCCGCCGGTCTCATGGTCGTCGATCTCGCGGGCCCGCGCGGTCTGCGGCGCGCCGCTCCTGTCGCGGCCCAGCTTGCCGGCGCTGACCGAGGCCGCCAGCACGTCGCAGATCAGCCGCACCCCGAGCAGGGACGTCACGTCCGAGGTGTCGTACGGCGGCGACACCTCCACCACCTCCATGCCGAGCAGCCCCTCCGCGGCGAAGCGGCGCACCAGCTTGAGCGCCTCGCGCGGGTACAGCCCGCCGGGCTCGGGCCAGCCGGTGCCCGGCGCGAAGCCGGGGTCGACCGCGTCGATGTCGAACGACAGGAACACGCCTTCCGCGCCGTTGCTCCAGGCCACCTCCAGCGCCAGGTCGGCCACCGCGTCCAGGCCGTGCTCCTCGACGTCCTCGACGGTGATCACCACCGAGCCGCCCTTGCGCGCCTCGCTCACGCCGGGCCTGGGCACCTGCCAGCCGCCGATGCCGATCTGCACGAGATTGCCCATGTCGAAATGCAGCTCGTGCGCCGCCCAATACCACGGAGTGGTGTGCATGCGTTCGTCGAGATCGCGTTTCTGGGTGTCCAGGTGCCGGTCGAAATGAATGACGCCGATTTTCTTGCCGAACGCGTTCATCACGCCTCTGGCGGTGGGGAACCCGATCGAGTGGTCGCCGCCGAGTATGACCGGGAACACGCCGTTGGACACGATGTGCTGAATGGCCTTGGTGATCTGGTCGAAGGCCTTCTCCAGATTGGCCGGAGTGATGAAGACGTCGCCCACGTCGACGATGTCGAGTTGTTCCCGCAGATCCACGCCCTGCTCGTAATAGTAAGGCGAGTAGAGCGCGGAGATGCTGCGCATGCCCTCGGGCCCGAAACGGGGTCCTGGCCGGTAGGTGGTGCCGGTGTCGAGCGGCACGCCGACCACCGCGACCTCGTGCTCGCCGACCAGATTGACGTCTTCCAGATAAGGCGTCTTGAGAAACGTCTTGATGCCGGAGAAATGCGGGACCTCGCCGCGCTGGAACGTCGAGGCGAGTTCCTGGTCCTCGATGGAGTCGGCCGGCGGAAGTCCCAGGCGATGCATTCGCCGAAGCTCCTCCTGGTACCTGCGGTCGGTCAGTTCGTCCTCGAGGCGTTTCGCCTTCTCGCCGCGGAGGTCCTTCGGATCGATGCCCATGATTGGTCTGTGGACGCGAACCGGAAAAGCACAACGCGCGGGCGGGCATGGATTGCGGAAAGGTTCAGTCGGAGTACAGCTCGATCTCGTTGAGCAGGCTGCACGAGCGCCCGATCTCCGCCTCGCAGCCCGCCGTCGGCAACGTGACGATCTTGATCTGGCGGGTCCGCCCGGTCAGCGGCGTGTAACGCAGCGCGTAGTCGGCCCGGTCGCGGACGGTAAGCACCGGCCGGCCCCACCGCCCGTTCCGCCCGGCGAGATACACCTTCGCACTCGCCGGATGCCCGGGACGCAGGCTGAGCCCGATCCTGGTGAGATCCTGCGGCCGGTCGAAACGCAGCACGTAGGTGCCGCGCCCGGCCGCCACCGCGCTCGACCAGTAGCCGGTGCTGCCGTCGAAGGCGGCTTCTGGGCGCGAGCGCGGCCGTTTCGCGCTCGTCCAGCGCAGGTCGGTGTCGATCCGCAGCTCGCCGCGCCGATGCAGGGCCGCCAGGTCGAGCCTGGCCCCGGGGTACGGGTCGACCACGGTGAACAGCCGCCGCTTGATCGCGTACCAGCCGCCTTCCTCAAAGCGTCCGTGGTCGGGGCAGGCGCTCTCGTTGAGCTCGCCGTCGGGCCCCACGCCGGGCAGCTTGCAGTTGTCGAACACCTGGATCAGCCGGTCGCGGCCGACCGCGGCGATCCCGGTGTAGCCGGAGGAGCCGTGCGCATCGTACCTGCCGTCGCGGTTGTGGTAGCTCACCCGCTGCTGCCGCCAGCTCTCGCCGATCCCGTCGGGGGAGATCGCGAGCCAGTTGTCGGGACGCCCGGCGCTCAGCACCAGCACCCCGTTCGGCATCAGCAGCAGCCGGGGCGCCACGCCGCGCACCACGCAGTCCTGGCCGGCGAAGCGCAGCGGGCGCACCGGGGTCCAGGTGCGGCCGCCGTCGTGCGAGCGGCTCTGGTGCAGGGTCGCGTAGCGGCCGCCCTCGCCGCGCAGCACCGCGAGCAGGCTGCCGTCGGCGACCTGGGCGACGGCCGCCTCGTTGAAGGGACGTCCCTGGTCGGGCGGGGCGATCACGCCGCGCCTGGTGAACGTCCTGCCGCCGTCGGCGCTGGCGTACAGCTCGGCCTGGAACGTTCCAGGAAGCCGCGGGTCGGGGTTGCGGTACTGGGCGTAGGCGGTGATCAGGATGGTGCCGTCGGCGAGCTGGATCGGACGGCCGTGCGCGGCCCCGCCGCCGGCCAGCTCACCGGGCGTGGTCAGCGTCGCGGTGGCGTGCACCCACCCCTCGGCGCTGTCCAGCACGTCCGCGGCCTGAGACGAGCCGGCGGCCTCATCAGAGTCCCCGGCCTCCCGCGAGCCGCCGGCCCCGCGCGCGCCGCCGGTCTCGTGCGGGTCGGCGGTCAGTACGCCGAGCCGGGCGGTGTGCGGGCCGGTCCTGCGCAGGTAGTACTCGGTGGCGAACAGCCGGCCGTCGCGCAGCTCGATCGGCGGCTCGCGCAGCGGCGTCCCGGTCATCGGCCCGAAGGTGCGGCCGCCGTCCGAGGAGACGGCCGCGCCGCTCGTCAGGGTGGCGACCTTGTCGATGTTCGTGGAGAACGTGGCGATCAGTTTCACCGCCGGGACCCCGCCAGGCCCGAGCACGTCGAAGCCCGCCACGTTCGGGAAGCCCGCGAACTCCAGCCGCTGCTCAGGCGTCGGTTCGCGGGCCGCGGGCCCTGGGTTGGGATGGACCCAGGCGGGCTGAGGACCCGGGGCGGTTAGGTAAGTGTCACCGGGACCGGGTGGGTCGGAGTTGTCGGGGAGCACGCAGTAGCCGTCAGTGGCGTGAGCTGGGCTCGGGACGCCAGTCAGGCCTGAGGCCAGGCACGCGGCGGTGAGCATCGCCCTGGGCAGCAGCATCGCCGGCTCCTCGGGTTCACGGGTTCTCCGCCTCCGGACTTTAGATCATCGAGGCCGCCCGCACCCGCATTCACCTGCGCGTCGTCGTCGCGCCGTGCCGTGCCGCCGGGGCGTACCCGGCTGGGCGGGCTGGCACACATACTCGATTCGTAAAGTGACAGTTGACAGAAATCCGGGATCTGGCGAGGATCAAGCGCAATAATTAAGTGTCAATTTACGTAGCGGGTGAAGACGGGGCTGGGATGGAGGTGGCCGGAGATGAGCATCGAGCCGCGGGCGAGAGTGGCACCAGAACGGGTGCTGCCGATCCGTGAGGGACCGGTGGCGCCGGAGATGGCCCGCCAGCAACGGGTGGTGCAGCGCATCTGCGCACGAGCGTCCGGCATGGACGTCGGCGTCGAGGAACTGCCACCCGGCGGGCTGCAGGTGTGGATCGACACCCTCGAACCGATCGGGGAAGAGGAGTCGTGGGTCCTGCACCACCGGATGGCCAGGGAGGTGTCACTGGTGGGCTGGCACTGCGAGGCCGACGCGGGCCGCCTGCTGGTGCTCGGCTGGAGCGCCGCCTGCCTGCACCACCGCGTCCGGCTGCTGCAGAGCGGGCTGCGCAGGCTCGCCGACTTCGAGCAGACCGCCAGGCAGGCCGTCGAACTGGCCGGTCAGCGGCCTGAGGACCGGCCCACGGCGCAGGTCGTGACCGCCACCTGCGCGGCCGTCGAGGACCGGCTGCGCTGGCCGCACCGGCTGGCCGAACTCGGCGACTTCGACCGCAGCTCCGCGCTGCCGCACCTGCAACTGCTGCTCGCGCAGGTCATGGGCCTGGAATCGCGGGTGGCCCAGGGCTGCGAAGAACACCTCGTGATGGCGCGGGTGCTGTCCAGGGCCGTGTGCGAACGCTACGGCGAGCACCGCGACCTCGACAGAGCCCGGCGCGACGTGCTGAGCGAGACCCGCCGGTGGGTCCACGCCAGCTCCATGATCCGCGGCTCGGCCACCGCACGGCCGAGCTCGGCGGCCCGCCCCCAGATGAGCCTGACGGAACGCCGCATCGCCGCCAGCGTCATCAACCACGGCGCGCCGCGCACCATCTCGACCCCGCCAAGATCCTGGTAGGAGACAAGCGCCATGCGAACCCCCCCGAGGCACCTGCCCGCCCGCCAGAACCGTGAGCCCCGCGACACCTCCTCGGAACGTGCCAGGCGCCACCCGTACGGCGTCGAACTGCACGAGGTCCCCCTCCAGCGCGCGCCGCGCGGCAGCCTCGACTTCCCCCTCACCCCGCCCGCCGACGACCAGGTCTCCGTCCCGGCC
>NZ_JABCPZ010000274.1 GCF_013283785.1 Nonomuraea antri | reverse complement strand
GGTTTCCCGTGGGCCTGATCCAGCTGGTCATGGTCGGGCTTGCCCCTTCTAGACAAGGCGGCTGAGCGGAGCGAAGGCCTTCAGGGGTCGGGCCCTTGGCCCGACTGGGAAAACGCCTGAACTCCCGTGGCGCGAAGCGCCCCCCAAGTGAAGCCCTTTGTGCGTCGCCCGCCCGTGGAGCCCTTTGTGTGTGGCCCGCCCGGGAAACCCAGGTGCGGTGACGCCCCGGCACCCCCTGGGTACGTATGCAAGGCAGACGATTGGCCATCCAGGGGGGATCATGACGGCGGGCAGGGGCGAGGCACGGCTCGGGCCGGTCGAGCGGGCGCTGGCTCTGGAGCGCATGGGCGAGCGGGAGCTGGACGTCGTGGTCGTCGGCGGCGGGGTGGTGGGCGCCGGGGTGGCGCTGGACGCCGTGACCCGGGGCCTGGACGTGGCCCTGCTCGAAGCCCGCGACTTCGCCTCGGGCACGTCCTCGCGCTCGTCCAAGCTCATCCACGGCGGCCTGCGTTACCTGGAGCAGCTCAACTTCGACCTGGTCAGGGAGGCCCTGCAGGAACGGGCGTTGCTGCTGCAGCGGATCGCGCCGCATCTGGTCCGGCCGGTGCCGTTCCTGTTCCCGATGACCCACTTCGGGTGGGAGCGGCCCTATGTGGGCGCCGGGGTTGCGCTCTACGACACGCTGGGGTTCGCCTCGGGGCTGACTCGCGGGGTGCCTGGGCATCGGCATCTGTCCAGGTCGCGGGCGTTGCGGCTGGCGCCGGCGCTGAAGAGGAGCGCGTTCACGGGAGCCGTCCAGTACTGGGACGCGCAGGTCGACGACGCCCGATATGTGATGACCATGCTGAGGACGGCCGCCACCTATGGCGCCCACGTCGCGCCGCGTGCGCAGGTGGTGGGGTTCCTGCGGGAGGGTGAGCGGGTCACCGGGGTGCGGGTGCGTGACCTGGAGACCGGCGGCGAGCTCGACGTGCGGGCCCGCCAGGTGGTCAACGCCACCGGTGTGTGGACCGACGACATCCAGGAGCTGGTCGGCGGACGCGGGCAGATTCACGTGCGCGCGTCCAAGGGCATCCATCTGCTCGTGCCGCGCGACAGGATCCACTCGCTGACCGGGATCATCCTGCGCACGGAGAAGTCGGTGCTGTTCGTGATCCCCTGGGGCCGGCACTGGATCATCGGCACCACCGACACCGTGTGGACGCTGGACAAGGCGCATCCGGCCGCGTCCCGGGTGGACATCGACTACCTGCTCGACCACGTCAACGCCGTGCTGTCCACGCCGCTGACCCGCGACGACGTGGAAGGCGTGTACGCGGGGCTGCGGCCGCTGCTGTCGGGGGAGTCGGAGGAGACGTCCAAGCTGTCGCGCGAGCACGTCGTGGCGCACCCGGTGCCGGGGCTGGTGATGATCGCCGGCGGCAAGTACACGACATACCGGGTCATGGCCAAGGACGCGGTGGACGCCGTCGTGCACGGGCTCGACCAGCGGGTGCCGCACTCGTGCACCGACCGGATCCCGCTGGTCGGCGCGGAGGGCTTCCAGGCGCTGTGGAACTCCAGGTACCGCATCGCGCACACCTCCGGCCTGCACGTGGCCAGGATCGAGCACCTGCTGCGGCGGTACGGGTCGCTCATCGACGAGGTGCTCGAACTGATCGAGGGTGACGTCTCGCTGGCCAGGCCGCTGGCCGGCGCGGACGACTACCTGCGGGCCGAGGTCGTGTACGCGGCCACGCACGAGGGCGCCAGGCACCTGAACGACGTGCTCACCCGGCGCACCCACATCTCGATCGAGACGTTCCACCGGGGGCTCGCGGTCGCCCAGGAGGCGGCCGAACTGCTGGCCGGGCCGCTCGACTGGGACGGCGAACAGGTCAAAAGGGAAGTGGAATACTTCACCAAGCGCGTGGAGGCCGAGCGCCGCTCCCAGGAGCAGGACACCGACCAGGAAGCGGACGCCATCAGGCTGGGCGCGCCGGAAATCGTCCCCGTCGCCATGCCGGAGCGTACATGACTGAGCCGTCGAAGCACTTCGTCGATCCCCGCGAACTGCTCGTCGAATACCTCGACTACTACCGAGAGGTGATCCTGCGCAAGCTCGACGGGTTCCCCGAGCCCGAGTCGAGCCGGGTGCCGTCCGGGTGGACGCCCCTGGAGCTGCTGAAACACCTGGCGTACATGGAACGGCGCTGGTTCAGCTGGGACTTCGCTGGCGAGCCGGTGGACGACCCGTGGGGCGACCACGACGCCGACCGCGACCGCTGGGCGGCCCCCGAGTCGTACGCCGAGATCAAGGCCTTCTACCTGGCCCAGTGCGAGCGGTCCAGGCAGATCGTGGCGGACGCGCAGCTCACGGACCTGGCCACCGACATCGGCCGGTTCCCGCCGCCCGCGCAGCGGCCGGCGCTCAGCTGGATCATGTTCCACGTGCTGCAGGAGTACGCCAGGCACGCCGGTCATCTGGACATCGCCCGCGAACTCGCCGACGGGGCGACGGGCGAATAGGCCGAAAGGGTGGCCCGCGCCGCAGCGGGCCACCCGATCAGGGGATCACCGGGGTCAGGGCACGGTCACCGTCTTGGTGACCGTCCCGGTGGCGCCCTGGTTGTCGGTCACCGTGAGCCGCACGCTCTTCGCGCCGGCGCTGCTGTAGAAGTGCCGGACCGTCGCGCCTGTCCCGGTGCCGCCGTCGCCGAAGTTCCACGCGTACGAGGCGATCGTCCCGTCCGGGTCGCTGGAGGCCGAGCCGTTGAAGTCGCAGTACCGCCAGATCCAGATCACCCGGCAGGTCTGCGTGAAGCTCGCCGTGGGCGACTGGTTCGTGGGGGTGCCGACGCCGATCTGCCGGCTGGTCGTCCCGGTGGCGCCCGCGTTGTCCGTGACGGTCAGCTTGACCGTGTACGTCCCGGCCGCCGCGTAGGTGTGGCTGGGCGTGGCGCCGGTGCCGCTGCTGCCGTCACCGAAGTCCCAGGCGTACGAGGCGATCGTGCCGTCGGGGTCGGCCGAGGCGGAGCCGTTGAACGAGCAGGCGAGCTGGTTGCACGAGTTGGTGAACGACGCGGTCGGCGGCCGGTTGCCGCCGCTGCCCGGCGGGTACTGGGTGGCGTCGTGCACGTCGAGCAGGGGTTCCTTGATGCCGTCGCTGGAGTCGTCCGTCCAGTTGGAGTTGCCGGTGGAGACCAGCGTGCTGCGCACGGCCAGCGAGCCGGCGCGGGTGGTCGGCTTGTTGGCGCCCGAGGTGAGGATGCCGGCCGCGCCGGCCACGTGCGGGCTGGCCATCGAGGTGCCGCTGATCGTGTTGTAGCCGCCGTTCATCCAGGTCGAGTAGATGCAGGTGCCCGGTGCGGCGATCTCCACCGCGGCGCCGTAGTTGGAGTAGAAGGCCAGCGTGTCGTCCTGGTCGGTCTCGCTGCGGCACGACAGCGTGCTGCCGCCCTGCCCGCCGGGCAGGCCGTCGTTGTCCGTCATGGCCGAGACGGTGACCACGTCGGCGTGGTTGGCCGGGAAGAACGTCGAGGTGTTGGCGCTGCTGTTGCCCGCGGCCACGACGACCACGATGCCGGCATTCACCGCGTTCGTGATCGCGGTGCTGATGGCGCTGCTGGAGCAGCCGTTGCAGCCCAGGCTCAGGTTGATGACCTCGATCGTGGACGCCCGCGCGACCGCCCAGTCGATGCCCGCCGCGATGGCGCCGAGCGTGCCGGAGCCGGCCGCGTTCAGCACCTTGACGCCGTGGATGCGGGCGCCGGGGGCGACGCCGACCGCGCCGACCTGGTTGTCGATCGCACCGGCGGTGCCCGCGACGTGCGTGCCGTGCCCGTTGTCGTCGGTGCCGGAGTTGTTCACGCAGGAGCCGGTCGTGCAGTTGGCCCTGGCGACCACGTTCAGGTCGGGGTGGGTGTAGTCCACGCCGGTGTCGACGACGGCGATGTCCACGTCGATGCGGACGTCATCGACGCCGTCGATGTCCAGGTTCGGGTTGTCGGGGCCGAAGATGCGCTTCACACCGGTCGGCGTGGTCTGCGGGAACGCGGTGACCTCGGCGTCCGGCTCGACGGTCAGGACGTTCGGGTTCTGCTTGAGCGCCTGCGCGCCGGCCTCGCTCATCCTGGCCGTGTAGCCCTTGAAGGCGTGCTGGTAGACGCCGATCAGCTCGCCGCCGACCTGGCGTACCTGCTCCTCCGCCGTGGGCTGCGGTGCGGCCCGCAGCTTGGGGCTGAGCTGGACGATGTACGTGCCGACCTCCTGCGAGCCCGTGACGGCCGCGGAGACGGGGAGTGGCGTGGTGAGCAACACCAGCACACCGACGAGTAATGCGAACAGTGGGGTTCGAGATCGCATGACTGCGTGAGCCCTTCCTGGGGTGATGGACGGGACCCTTGAAAACATGAGCCAGAATCAGGCTGGCGGCCATACGTAAGGCACACGTATTGCGACTACGTAGTAGTGGAGAGTCAGGGGCCGTCTCGGGCCGCGCGGGCGCCCGTGAGAGGGGCGGTCGTCTCGGTCGGCCGTTTCATTGGATATATCCGGCTATAAGGGAAGACGCCCACTGAGTCACCGCTGCTGACGGTCGCGGAAGCCTGTCGGATTCGCGGCAAGAGGCATGAGGTAAGCGCAATTACCGCATTTTCCGGCATTTAATCGCCGTCTCGGAACGCGTTCAGCGGCTGAGCTGGCGGCGCGAGGTGAGGCCCAGTTTGTGCAGCGCGTTCGCCACGTGCACCTCCACCGTCCTGGGTGAGAGGAACAGGTTCTCGGCGATCTCCTTGTTGGTGAGGCCGTCGGCGGCCAGCCTGACCACCTGCTCCTCGCGCGGCGACAGCGTGCCTTGCGGCTCCGCGGGCGCGTCGAGCCGCCGGTTGAGCCGGCGCCGGACCGTCGGCGTGATCGACTCGCACACGGCCTGCCTGGTCAGCGGCTGGCGCAGCCCGTAGCGTCCGGGCGTCCACTCGCGCAGCAGGCCGCGCCGCACCGCCTCGGCCAGCCCGCGCTCGCCCTGCTCGGCAGGCACGCCCGCGACGCCCGCCAGCGTCTTGCCGCAGACCGGGTCGCTCATCACGGCCGCCGCCTGCACGATCCGCCGCGCCGCCAGCGGCAACGACTCCAGCTTCAGTAGGACGGCGTCACGCAGCGCGGGCGGCGTGCCCGGCTCCCTGCCCTCGGCCAGCATGCGGGCCAGCTCCTCGATCGCGAACGGCACGCCGCCGGTCAGCGGCCACAGGTCGGCCGAGCCCGGCAGCGAGCCCGGCAGCAGGTGCTTGACCAGCAGCGCGGTCTCCTCGGGGTCGAGAGGGGCCAGCGACAGCTCGGCGTGGTCGATGTGCGGGGGCAGGTGCGCCAGCACCTCGGCCACCGGATGCCGCAGGTCCTCGGCCCGGTAGGTCAGCACCAGGCCGACCGTGTCCGGCAGGCAGCGGGCCAGGAAGGACAGCAGTTCCCTGGTGTCGGGGTCGACCCAGTGCACGTCCTCGACCACCAGCGTGACCGGGCACAGCGCCTCCAGCAGCGACAACACGCCACGGAACAGGCGGTGCCGCTCCACGTGCGCGTCGGACAGCGGGGGCGGGGCCGGCGGCAGCAGGTGCGCGTACTCGGGCAGCAGCGGCCGCAGCGCCCCGGTCACCGGGTTCAGCTCGCGCGGCGGGCACGCGTCGCGCAACGCCTCCACGATCGGCCCGTACGGGAACCGCATCGGATGGCAGCGCCCGGTCAGCACGGCCCGCCCCACCGGCATCGGGTGACAGGCCGGCAGCGGGTGGCTGGTCGATAGCGGGTGGCTGGTCAGCTCGTGGAGCAGCCGGGTCTTGCCGACCCCCGCCTCACCCTCGATCAGGACGACGACGGGCGGCCTGCTGAGCGCGTCCGCCAACTGACACAGTTCACGAGCTCGTCCCACGAAAGGCATGAGGCACCCGCCCGGCCCGACACCATATTGTCAGTGGATTTTTCATTATTTGTGGGGATGTGTCCATAGAAAGGACGCCGATCTGTGACAGAAATCGGCGTCCTTTTCCGTGCGGCGTTTCAGCGCAGCGGGATCCAGGCCCGCTCGGCGAGCGTGGCGGCGTCGTTGACCTGGACGCCCTCGTACGAGAAGGTCCAGATCTCAGTGCCGATGATCATCGAGCGCTGAATGCCCGGCTGGTACGTGTGACCCTGCTGCTTGACCGCCGGATGCGTGATCATGCCGAGCTTCGACACGCCACTGTCGTCGATCTTCAGCGCGATGGCGCCGCTCTCCTGACCGTTCTGGTCGTAGGTGTAGAGCGGGATCACCGCCAGGCCGGTCTTGGGCCAGTACAGGAACGCGTGCGGGTCCCACTCGGCCTCCGAGCCCGACTGCTTCTGGAACAGCTGGGACAGCCTGCGCGGGTTGGCCGGGTCGCTCACGTCGAACAGCGAGACCTGCGTGCCCAGGGTGCGGCCCTTCTCGCTGGCCTCCTGGCCGACGCCGATCAGCCGTCCGTCGCCGGCCGGGTGCAGGTACGCCGAGTATCCGGTGATCTTCAGCTCGCCCGTCACCTTCGGCGCCGCCGGGTCGCGCAGGTCCAGCGTGTAGAGCGGGTCGACCTGCTTGAACGTCACGACGTAACCCATCGGGCCGATGAAGCGCACCGAGTAGATCCGCTCGCCCCGGCCCAGTCCGCCGACCTCGCCGACCTTGGCCATGGTGTCGGTCTTGAGCACGTACACGCTGCTGGCGCTCTTGCTGCCGTCGGGGGAGGCGAGCGTGGTGGCGATGCGCAGGTGTCCCTCGTGCTCCGACAGCGAGTACTGGTTGAGCAGCCGGCCGGGCACCTTGCCCGAGGCCACGTACGAGGGCGGGCCCGCCGCGCTGACGTCGAACCGGTGGACCTCGGTCTCCTCAGGCGGCGGCTGCTCGGCCGACCGCTCGGCACTCGGCGAGGTCGGCGGCTCGGCGGTCGGCGAGGCCGGCGTCGGGGTGAACGAGCTGTCGGTCGGGGTGTCGGTCGGGTTGGGCGTCTTCGTGATGAGCGACGGCTGGCTCGGGTCGGGCACGGCGCTCGCCGACACGGCGGGATCGCTGGGCGTCGGCTCGACGGCCGGGGCCGCGCCTGAGCCGGTCGGAGCCGGGGCCGTGGCGGTCGCCGTGGCCGTCGGGGTGTCCGCGGGCGCCTCGGCGACGTCGATCGCGGCGGGGAACCACCAGCGCGGGTTGCTGGCCACGTAGAGGCTCGTGCCGCTGCCGTAGACGGTGTCGCCGTCGGCGGCCAGGCTGATCGGGTCGGTGCCCGCGGCCGTGATGCCCTGCGCCAGGTCGATGGTGTGCAGCGTCAGCAGCGAGGTGCCGGTGTAGTCGGCCGGGTGCGACACCCGCTCGCACTTGACGGCGTCCTTCTTCACGGCCCCGGACGCGTCGGTGATCTCGATCTTGGGCAGCCAGGCGTCCAGCGGCGCGTCGCGCACCACCGCGCGGTTGGCCGCGATCCTGTCCTTGTCGCTCTGGTCGCCCTGGCTGGGCTGCGGGAACTCGATGCTCGGCTGGCTGCGGGTGATGAGCCGGACCGTCGAGCCGACCATCCTGGCGTCCACGAACGAGCCCTGCGGCTTGATCGAGCCGAGCACCTTGGGCTGCCCGGCCAGGTCCACCAGCACGTACTTGGTCTCGCCGACCGGGGCGAAACGGGCCTTGAACATGATGTCGCCGCCGCGGAACAGCACCAGCGCCCGATCGCCCGACACCAGCAGGTCGGCGGGCGTGAAGGCGCGCTCGTCGCCCTCGGTCAGCTTCAGCGAGGCGGTGACCTTCCTGGTCGCCGTGTCGATGATCTTCAAGGTGCCGTCGGTGACCGTCATGACCCGGTTGCCGTCGGTCTTGACCAGGTCGGGCTCGTCCACGCCGGCCTCGTGCACGTTCGTGGTGGAGTGGTCAGGCGTGTCGGCGGTGCTCTTGGCCATGGCGGAGGTGTCCGCCCGCGCCTCGCTCTCCATGTACATGATCGGCGGGCCGCCGAAGCCCCACGGGCCGACGTTCTGGGCCGCGTGTTCCCGCAGCCCGGCGAGCATGTCGTCGCAGCTGCTGTAGGAGACCAGGCGTACGGCGTCCAGCGTGACCCGGGGGACCGGAGCCGGGGCCGCCCCCTGGGCAGAAGTGCAGGCGGCGGTGGCCGTCGCGACGAGCGCGGCGGCCATGGCCGTACGGAACGACGTCTTCATGACCTCCATGACGGTTGCGGACGCCGGATGGTTCAGGAGCCCGCGCCGGGTTTGATGGTGAACACCGGGCTGAAGTCGATGTTGTCGGGGACTTCGAGCAGCTTGCGGAGCAGTTTGCCGTTGAGGTCGACGACCTGGATCTCGTCCTTGTCGCCGATGTCCTGCTCCCAGCAGAACAGGTGGCTCTCGTTGTACCAGCCGAGCACCTTGTCGCATTCCGAGGTGAACTTGCGCAGCCGCTCGCCGGACTTGGAGTCCCACACGCAGGTGTCGATCTCGTCCTCGCCCGGGCAGTCGCTGAGGAACTGCTTGCCCGAGGGTGAGAAGATGTCCTGCGTGCCGGCCGGCAGCGGGCCGACGTTCTGCGCGGTGTGCGTGGCCTTGCCCGACGCGTCGAAGAAGCGCACGCCCTTGTTCTTGCCGACGACGTTGACCACGCCCTGCATGTCGCCGTCCCAGCCGAAGGCGGTGCTCTGGACCTGGGAGTCCTTGATCGTGATGACCCTGGCCTTCTCCGCGGCCACGTCCACGACGGCCACGCCCGGGTAGATCCAGTCGTTGCCGACCTTCTTCTCGATGTTCAGCAGGATCTTCGAGCCGTCCCTCGACCAGGCGCGGATGGTGCTGATCAGCGGCTTCTTCACCGTCTTGATCGTGCTCCTGGCGCCGGTGTTGCGGTCGGCGATGACGATGAAGTCGTAGCCGTCGGAGCTGTAGCTGCGGCCCCGGCTGGCCAGGTAGCGGCCGTCGGGGGAGACCATCGACTCCCAGTTGCCGGCGTACTTGGTGAACGTGCCGCGCAGCGAGCCTCTGGCGTAGTCGATCCAGTCGTCCTTCTTCTTGTCGTAGATCTCGTAGGACGTCAGCGTGATCGGGTCGGCCGGGTTCTCGAACAGCGAGATGGCGCCGCCGGGGAGCGTCCGCTTGGTGCCCGTCCTGGGCACGGGCGGCGTGCTCGGGGGCGTGGTGCTCGGCGGCGTGGTGCTCGGGGGCGCGCTGGTGGTCTGGTTCGGCTCCCGCGTGACGAGGGAGTCGGTCTGCGCCACCGGGGGCGGATCGTCGACCGAGGGCTTGTCGAGCTGGATGACCACGATGATGCCGGCCAGCACCAGTAACGCGCACGCGACCGTGACGCCGACGATCAGCGGCGTCCTGCTCTTGCGGGCGGGCGGGGTGGCGCCGTAGCCGCTGGGGTGCGTGGGCTGCGCGTACAGGGGCGGCGGCAGGTGCTGCTGCTGCTGCGGCTGGTGCTGTGGTTGCTGGTGCTGCTGCTGAGGCTGCGGTTGCGCCCACGGCTGGCCGGTGTGCGGGCCCGGGTGGCCCGTGTGCGGGCCTGAATGCCCGGTGTGCGGGCCGGAGTGGGCCGGATGCCCCGTATGCGGCCCTGCGTGTCCTTGCGGCCCTGTGTGCCCGGCCGGCGGCCCTGGGTGCCCTGTGAGCGAGGGGCCGCCGTGCGCGGCGGGCGGGCCGGGATGAGTCTGAGGGGGCGGACCCTGCGGCGGCGCGGCCCCGGCGGCCGCCGCGGCCTGGGCCAGCATGCCGGAGTTGGGCACCGGGTTCTGCAGCAGCCGCATGATCACCTGCTCGGCCGTGGGCCGCAGCGCCGGATCCTTGGTCAGGCACGCGGCCACCACGTCACGCAGCTGCCCGTCGAGCGCGCCCAGGTCGGGCTGCTGGTTCAGGACCCGGTTGATCACCGCGGGCATGGTGTCGCTGCCGAACGGCGCGCGCCCCGACGCGGCGAAGACCATCGTGGCCGCCCAGGCGAACATGTCGGCGGCCGAGCCGACCGTGTGTCCCATGATCTGCTCGGGCGGCATGTAGGCCGGCGTGCCCACCACCATGCCGCTGATCGTCGAGGTCGCGTTGAGAGCCCGCGCGATGCCGAAGTCGATCACCCGGGGGCCGTCGGCGCCGAGGATGACGTTCGCCGGCTTGAAGTCGCGGTGTACGATTCCGGCTTGATGGATGGCGGCCAGCGCCGTGGCGGTCCCGATGGCGAGCCGGTGCAGCGTGGAGCCGCTGCGCGGGCCCTCCTCCTGCACCACCCGTTGCAGAGACGATCCTTCGATGAACTCGCTGATGATGTACGGCCGGTCCTGCTCGAGCCCGGTGCCCAGAACGGCCGCCGTACAGAATGGCGCCACCTGCTGGGCCACCTGGACCTCGCGCAGGAACCGTTCGATGCTGACCTGGTCACCTGATTGCTCGGGCCGCAGCCACTTGACGGCCACGTGCGTGCCCGAGTGGTCCTTGGCGAGATATACGACGCCCTGGCCGCCCTCGCCGAGCCTGCCGAGGAGACCCAGGCCCCCAAGGCTCTGAGGGTCTCCGGGTGTGAGCGGAGCGAAGGATGGCATGAGGGGATTCTGTCCCTATGCCGCGAATCCGCAAAAACTACCCGCCGGTAGCCATCCGGAATATCCTTCTGTCATGCACGTGACGTCCAGCGGCAAGACCAAGGTCATCATCGCTCCCTTCACCGGCGAACCCCTCGCCGAGCTGCCGATTTCCGTCGCCGACGACGTACGGCACGCCTACGAGAAGGCCAGGGCCGCCCAGGCGGACTGGGCCGCGCGCCCGATCGCGGAACGCGCGCGGCCGTTCCTGCGCCTCCACGACGCGATTCTGGACAGAAGAGACGAGATTCTGGACATCGTCCAGAACGAGACGGGCAAGGCACGCAAGCACGCCTTCGAGGAAGTGCTGGACGTGGCCGGCTGCAGCCTCTACTTCGCCCGCCGCGCGTCCGGACTGCTCGCCCCCAAGTCACGCAAGGGCATCTTCCCGGTGGCCACCCGCGTGACCGAGCTGCGCCAGCCCAAGGGCGTGGTCGCGCTGATCTCGCCGTGGAACTACCCGCTCTCGCTCGGCGTCACCGACGCGGTGCCCGCGCTGCTGGCCGGCAACGCGCTCGTGCACAAGCCGGACACGCAGACCGCGATGTCCACGCTGTGGACCATCGACCTGCTCGCCGAACTGGGCATGCCGCGCGAGATCTGGCAGGTCGTGCTCGGCGAGCCCAACGAGATCGGCGACGCGCTGCTCGACGGCGCCGACTACGTGGCCTTCACCGGCTCCACCCGGGGCGGCAGGAAGATCGCCGAGGAGGCGGCCAAGCGGCTCATCGGCTGCTCGCTGGAGCTGGGCGGCAAGAACCCGATGATCGTCCTCGACGACGCCGACCTGGACCTGGCCGTGCAGGGCGCGATCAGGGCCTGCTTCACCAACGCCGGCCAGCTCTGCCTGTCGATCGAGCGGCTGTACGTGCACGCGTCGGTGTTCGATGCGTTCGCCGCCAAGTTCGTCAAGCAGGTCAAGAACCTCAAGCTCGGCGCTGGACACGACTGGTCGGTGCAGATGGGCTCGCTCACCTCGCGCCGCCAGCTCGACGCGGTCGGCGCGCACGTGGACGAGGCCGTCGCCAAGGGCGCCACCCTGCTGGCCGGCGGCAGGGCCAGGCCGGACCTGGGCCCGCTGTTCTACGAGCCGACCGTGCTCACCGGCGTCACCGACGAGATGGAGCTGTGCCGCAGCGAGACGTTCGGGCCGGTCGTGGCGCTGTACCCGTTCTCCTCGGAGGAGGAGGTCGTGGGCCTGGCCAACGACACCATCTACGGGCTCAACGCCTCCGTCTGGACCGCGAACCTGGCCCGCGGGCGGGCGCTGGCCGCGCGGGTCAAGGCCGGCACGGTCAACATCAACGAGGGGTACGCCTCCGCCTACGCCTCCTACGACGCGCCGATGGGCGGCATGAAGGCCTCCGGCCTGGGCCGCAGGCACGGGGCGGAAGGGCTGCTGCGTTACACCGAGGTGCAGACCGTGGCCTCGCAGGCCGCCTGGATGGGGTTCGAGGCGCCGTTCGGCCTGCAGAACGACAAGTGGGCCGAGGTGCTGGCCACCACCTTGAAGACGATGCGGAGGCTCAGGCTCAAGTGAGCTTCGACGTACTGGTCATCGGATCGGGGTTCGGCGGCAGCGTCTCGGCGCTCAGGCTGGCCGAGAAGGGCTACCGGGTCGGCGTGCTTGAGGCCGGGCGGCGCTTCGACGAGTCCACGCTGCCCGCCACGTCCTGGCGGCTGCGCGAGTACCTGTGGGCGCCCTGGCTGGGCATGAAGGGCATCCAGCGCATCCACGTGGTGCGCGGCGAACGCGGCGCCGGCGTGATGGTGCTGGCCGGGGCAGGGGTGGGCGGGGGCTCGCTGGTGTACGCCAACACCCTGTACGAGCCGCTCGAACCGTTCTTCGCCGATCCGCAGTGGGCGCGCATCACGGACTGGAAGTCCGAGCTGGCGCCCCACTACGACCAGGCCAAACGCATGCTCGGCGCGGTGCGGAACCCCACCGTGACCCGCGCCGACGAGATCATGCGCAAGGTCGCGGAGAAGATGGGCGTGGGCGACACGTTCCACCTCGCGCCGGTCGGCGTCTACTTCGGCGAGGACGGCGTCGACCCGTACTTCGGCGGGGCCGGGCCGAAGCGCCGCGGCTGCACGCAGTGCGGCGAATGCATGACCGGGTGCCGGCACGGCGCCAAGAACATGCTGATCAAGAACTACCTCTACCTGGCCGAGAAGTCGGGCGCGCGGGTCTACCCCGAGTGCACGGTGACGTCCGTGCGCCCGCTGCCGTCCGGCGGGTACGAGGTGCTGGCGCACAGGACCGGGTCGCTGCGACAGCGCAGGTCCTTCACCGCCCGGCAGGTGATCTTCGCGGCCGGCACGTACGGCACGCAGCGGCTGCTGCACAAGCTGCGCGACGACGGCGTCCTGCCCCGGATCTCGGCCAGGCTCGGCACCCTGACCAGGACGAACTCCGAAGCGCTGCTCGGCTTCGAACGCACTTCCGCGGCCGGGGAGAAGCTCAACGACGGCGTGGCGATCACCTCCTCGATCCACCCCGACGCCGACACGCACATCGAACCCGTCCGCTACGGCACCGGCTCCAACGCCATGGGCCTGCTGCGCACCCTGCTCGTGGACGGCGGCCAGTCCCGCTGGCGCGCCTTCGCCCGCGAGGCCGCCGCGCACCCGCTGCGCGCGCTGCGCCTGCTCAACCTGCGCAACTGGTCGGAACGCACGATCATCGCGCTGGTCATGCAGGCCAAGGACAACTCGATCACGGTACGGCGAGGACGCTTCGGGCTGCGCTCCACGCTCGGGCACGGCGAGCCCAACCCCACCTGGATCCCGGCAGGTCACGAGGCGGTGCGTCACGCGGCCGAGGAGATCGGCGGGCTGGCCGGCGGGACCTGGCTGGACCTGTTCGACATCCCCACCACCGCCCACTTCCTGGGCGGCTGCGCGATCGGCGACTCACCGGAGACCGGGGTGATCGACGCCTACCACCGGGTGTACGGGTACGACGGGCTGCACGTGGTGGACGGGTCGGCGGTTTCCGCGAACCTCGGGGTGAACCCGTCGCTGACCATCACGGCGCAGGCCGAGCGCGCCATGTCGCTGTGGCCGAACGCGGGCGACCCTGACGTGCGGCCGCCGATCGGGTCGCCGTACGTCCGGCTCCCCGGCATCGCCCCCCGCCACCCGGCCGTCTCCCCGGACGCGTTCGGCGCACTCCGCCTGGTGGGCCTGGGGCAGGAGTAAGGGGTGCTCGCTCGTGGCGAACGGGCGCTCGGTACCGGGCC
>NZ_JABCPZ010000273.1 GCF_013283785.1 Nonomuraea antri | reverse complement strand
AACGCCCAGCTCAAGAGCTGGCGCATTCTCCGCAAGCTCCGCTGCTGCCCGCACAAGGCAGGCCAGCTATGCAAGGCGATCGCCGTCCTGCAGAACTACGAGCTCACCCACGGATGAAAAGGCCTCAGTGGGCGCCCTCGCTGGCCAGCTCAGCGGAGTCGAAATAGCTGACCCACGACGGATCGTCATCGACGTTCCGTCTGCTGAAATGCCTCTCGGCCTCAAACAAGGCCCGCACGCAACCCGCCTCATCCCCGTTTCCCGCATGCGCCCGTGCTTCCATCGCGAAGAACAAGGCCATCGGCGTAGCGGTCGCCACATTCCGGCAGCCTTCCTGCGCTGCTCTGGCCAGTTGTATCGCCTGGTCGTGGCGGCCGAGGTAATTCGCCTGGTGGCTCATGTCGGCCAGCAACAAGCCGCCCATCATGCGATCGCCTGCCGCCTGCGCCAGCCGCAGCCCCTGAAGGAAATACCGCTGCGCGAGTCCGTGCCGGCCGAGGTCGTAGGCCGTCCAGGCAACCAGTTCGGTTATTTCAGCCGCAGCCGAATACAGCGAACGCCCCACCGGCTCGGTGAACTTTCCACTGAGCATCGGGATGACTTCGCGGTTGTAATACTGGACAAGGGCCGAACGAGCATGCCCACCACCGAATTGGAAGCCCATGTTGGCGAACAACTCGGTTGTGGCGCGGATGGCTTCGACGTCCCACCTTCCCACCGATGGCGTCGCCCCTGCCCGCGCCGGTAGTGGCTCAGGCCGGGACAACAGCCATGCGATCAGCGATTCTCCCCAGGCATCAGGGACAACCACCGATTGCAGCGCAACAGGGTCGTCGGCGAGGTCTCGACGTGTGAGCCCCAAGAGCCGACTGCCGACATCGGATATCCCGCCACCGTGAGCGAGGCTTTGTTCCAGCGTTTCCGGCGTGACGACGCCGGCGAAACCGATGTCGTCCAGGCTGAATGTCACACCGGCTTTGCGGCTGAGAGCCTCGGCGATGAAGCGCGCCGTGGCCGGCCGGGGCTTGACGCCGTCGAGCCAGCGCTTCACGTCCACATGGGTACAGCTCAGCGATACGCCGTCTTCCTGGGCAAGTTGCCGTACACGCGCAGCAAGCCCCGAATTTAAACAAACCGCGCGACGCATAGCATTCGCGAGTCCCACATTGGGCATTCGGGACATTCTTCACCCCCACCTGTGCACGACCTCGCAATCATGTCCTGAACAAGGGCTCATCGGCGCGCCTTTACGAGAATCACGGCCCCGTGTTTGACCTGGTCGAGACGCGAATCACCCCCGAAAATCACCCCCTGTGCATTCAGTCCCGATCACAAGCACAGTGTTGTGGCGGCCCGCCACGAGGAAGGCTTGAGTCAGCAAGAGCGAGCGAGGCCCGGAGCCACAGACCACCAACACGATCTGGTCCTCAAGCTTGACTCTGCGTGACTGTACATGTTCTATGTCTCTTAGGACCTGCTTGCAGGTTCTCGAAGCGAGAGGGCTCAACATGCTTGTCCGTCCACGCAAGGTGCTCCCGACCGTCCTCACGATCTGCGCCGCCATCTACGCAGTGAAGGACCCGGAGGGCGCGGCAACGGTCGTCAAGGGTGCAGCGCATCTGATCATGAGCGTCTCTGAGTCGCTCGCTCGGTTCGTCCACACCGTCAACAGCTGATCTCAGGAAGAGAGACCCACCAGTGGGAAACAGCACGAAGCACCCGATCCACCCGGCGCGCATGTCGCTCGCCGAAGTCGAGCAAGCGTGGCAGACGGACGGATACACCCCGCTGCCCGAATGCACCTACGACCCCGAACTGCACACCGGCCCGCGGCTCACGATCGAGAGCACCCCCGAGCGCGCCGCACGCGAGGCGGTTGCTCGGGAAGTGTGTGCCACCTGCCCGGCCCTGCTGTTCTGCGAGCGCTACGCCTTGCAGACCCGCCCCACCTCGGGCATCTGGGCGGGCCTCACACCTGCCGAACTGCCTGTCTACGCCGACGGACTGGAGGTGGCGTGATGGCAAGCCGCATCCGCCCCCGCTTCTGGGACCCGACCGGCCACCGGTACGGCATCCCTACCTACCCGTGGGGGACAGTCCCGTCGCACCTACGCACGCTGCGCCAGCTCGACGCCGAGGGTCTACGCCCCAGCGGGCAGGGCGCACAGGCGCAAGTCCTCTGGTGCTCCCGTCACTACGGCGCAGGCACCGTACGTGCCGCTTACCTGTACGACGTGCGGACCGCCCTGCCGAAGCGCCGGCCGAGCCAGCGATCCAAGGTCAGCCCGTCACGCCGCACCTGCCCTGTGTGCCTGACGGACGTCGGGTACCCGCTGCCACGTCACCTCGGCACCTGCCTTGACTGCGCGGAGGAGGCCGCCGCATGAACACCGACGAGAACGCACCCCGCCCGCTGTCCGAGGGCGAGCACACGGCCGTAGCCACCACTGCCGCTGTAACGGGCCTCCTGGGCCTGCTGGGCTTCATCAACAGCTTCGATCGCGTGGCGCAGGCCGCAGCGCCGTCCTTCGGCTGGTTCGCCTGGACCGTTCCACTCGGGATAGACCTCGGCATCGCGGTCTTCTCGGCCCTGGACATCGTCCTTGCCCGCCTCGGCATGCGGCTGCGCTGGCTCAGGCTCATCCCGTGGGCGCTGACCGCAGCGACCATCTACCTCAACATCGCCGCCTACCTCGGATCGACACCGGTCGACTGGTTCGCCGTGGTGGCGCACGCGGTGCTGCCGCTGCTGTGGGTCATCGCCATCGAGGTCGGCGCTCACGTCGTGCGAAAGCATTCCGACCTGGCCAAGCCCGACCGCATGGACGGCATCCGCCGCTCACGCTGGCTGCTGGCCCCGGTGGCGACGGTCTCGCTCTGGCGCCGCATGGTGCTGTGGGAGATCCGCAGCTATCCCGAGGCCCTCGGGCGCGAGCGTGAACGCATCCTCGCCAAGACCGAACTGCAGGACCGATACGGCCTCCTGTGGCGGTGGAAGGCCACCCGTCGCGAGCGCGCCCTGTACTACCTCGGCGAACTCGCACCCAAGAACGCACCGGTCGAAGTGGAGGCCGTCCAGATCAAGCAGAGCGAACCGTGCCCGGCCCTGCCGCCGGCCCCCCGCAAGCGTCCCAGGCCGAAGAAGACGAAAGCCGCTCAGCCCGACGTCGGCGACCTGATCCCACTGGGACGGCGCGTGGCCGCCGACCTCCAGGCCCAAGGCGAGCCCCTGACCCGCGACCGGCTACGCGACGCCATCCGCAGCCAGGGCCAGAGCATCTCAACCGACCGAGCAGGCGCGCTGCTGGCTCACCTGAAGACGGAAGGCCCCGCGACCGCGCTGGAAGGCGAGGCCGCCTGATGAAACTGACCATCACCGAGGCGGACGGACCGCACGAGCCGACCGCCGCAGACCGACCGGACGAGCAGCGGTCCGACCGCGCATCGTCCCTGACCGCTCAGTGGGACGCGGCCTCATCCGCCAAGACAACGACCGCGTCCCACGACCTCGCTACTCATCAGGCAACAGAGGTGCACCCATCATGACCCAGTACCCGGACGACCCCAACCACGAGCAGGAGAACAACCCGCTGGACCGGTCCGCCCGGCCGAGCGAGCCGACCCCGGACCGCCCGGACGACAAGGGCGCGGACATCGTCGACCTGAACGCCGCCCGCTCCGGTCGGACCGGCAACCGGCCCGACGCCGACCGGCCCGAGACCAACGCCGATGCGCCCGCAGACGGACCGGTCCTGGAAGGCGAGATCGTCCGCGTGGACCGGCCAGGGCCGGAACACAAGGACTGGCGGGCGAGCCTGGAGCAGAAGGTCAGCAGCCGTCAGCCATTGATCCCGCTGTGGCTGCGCTCCCGCTCCGACGCCCTCGACACGCTTCGCTGGGCCGGTACCCACTATGCGCACGTCGCGGGTTACCAGGTGCTCCGCGCCCCGCTGTACGCCGGGCGGCTGACCATCCGCGCCCCGCGCGGCCTGGTCCGACTGGTCAGCGGCCTGGTCAGGTGGACCTTCGACCTGGAGGGCGAGCCGGTGCGGCTGGCCGCCGTCCAGAAGTCCGACTATGACGGCTACCTCAAGCTGAGCAGGCAGCGTGACTCCCGGGTGCGGCTACGGGTGTGGATGTCCGGCGGCGCTCTGGTCACGCTGCTGATCGTGGCCCTGGTGGTGGCCAACCAGCCGACTCACCTGCAGTGGGCGGCGCTCGCGGTGGCATTGGCCGCCCTGGGCGTCGTCGGCAGGCCGGCCGACCGTCCGCTGATCGACCGCGCAGTGGTGGCGACCGCAGTAGAGAAGCTGACCAGTGACATCGTGGTCCGCGCGCTGACCGCACTCGGCATCGCCGGGATCAACCAGGCGATGTCCAAGAATCCCAAGGACGCCATCCGGTTCGTCGCCCCGATCACCCGCGACGGTCCCGGCTGGCGGGCCGACATCGACCTGCCCTATGGCGTGACCGTCGGCGACATCCTGGACAAGCGGAAGCAACTGTCCGGCGCGCTGCGCCGCCCGCTCGGCTGCATCTGGCCCGAAGGGGACAGCTCCATCCACGAGGGACGGCTGATCCTGTGGTTCGGCGACAAGGACCTGTCCAAGACCGTCGTCAAGTCGCCGCTGGTCAAGGCCAGTTCGCACGACGTGTTCAAGGGCGTGCCCTTCGGAGCCGACCCGCGAGGTCGACGCATCACCGTGCCGCTCATCGAGCAGAACATCCTGATCGGCTCCCAGCCCGGCCAGGGCAAGACCGCGTCCATGCGGGTGCTGGCCTCGGGCGCGGCGCTGGATCCGTCCACAGAGCTGTGGATCCACGAGCTCAAGGGCACCGGCGACCTGGACCCGCACGAGCAGAACTGCCACCGCTATGTCTCCGGCATCGAGGACGAGGCCATCGCCTACGCCGCCGACTCGCTGACGCTGCTCAAGAAGGAGGTCATGCGGCGAGCCGCCGCGCTCAAGGCGCTGCCGCCGGATCTGTGCCCGGACAAGAAGGTGACCAGGGCCATCGCCGACAAGCGTTCGCTGGGCCTGCACCCGCTGGTGGCCATCTTCGACGAGTGCCAGAACCTGTTCGCCCACGAGGATTACGGTCCCAAGGCCGGTGAGGACGCCGAGTTCGTCATCAAGCTCGGGCGTGCCCTCGGCGTGGTGCTCATCCTGGCCACCCAGCGGCCGGACAAGCGCAGCCTGCCCACCGGCGTCTCGGCGAACGTCACCATCCGGTTCTGCCTACGGGTGGGCGGCCAGACCGAGAACGACATGATCCTCGGTACGTCGTCCTACCAGAACGGCATCCGCGCCACGCTGTTCGTCCCCGGCCCTCCGGCCAAGGGCGGCGACGCCGGCACCGGCTACCTGGTCGGGGCGACCCCGATGCCCAAGGTGGTCAAGTCGGCCTACCTCGACACCCCGGCCACCCAGCGCATCGCCGACCGCGCCCATGCGCTGCGCAAGGGGCAGGGAACCCTGTCCGGGCACGCGGTCGGCGAGACGCCCGAGCAGGCCGCCCCGGCGTTCGATCTGCTGGCCGACGTCCTGGCCGTGGTCGCCGTGTCCGAGGCCAAGGTATGGAACGAGGTCGTCGTGGATCGCCTGGCCGAGTTGCGGCCCGAGGTCTACGGGGCGTGGGCAGCTCTAGAGGGCGGCGCGAAAACGGCCCAGCTCACCACCGCGCTCAAGCCGTACGGCATCCGCACCATGCAGGTGTGGGGCACGGCCGAAGGCGGCGGCAGGGGCGCGAACCGCATCGGCATCACCCGCGACGACATCGCCACCGCTGTCACGCAGCGTGACAAGGAGCGGGCGTCCTAACTCTCGGCAATCGCCTCTAGACCTAGAGGCCGGCCCCTCTAGGCCTAGAGGCCCCGCTAGAGCCAAAAACACTGATCTACCAGGGCTCTAGCACCTAGACCTTGACCTGCGAAAACCCCTGGAAACGGCCCTGGAGGCCAACGTGGTCCAGTTCATCGCCCTTCTAGCCGCCTGCCTACCGATCGTCACTCTCTGCTACATCGGATTCTGTCTCGCGTCCCCGTGGGGGTCCTGCGTCCGGTGCCGCCCAGGCGGCAGGAACCGCACCTGCCGAGCCTGCAACGGCACCGGCAAGCGACCCCGCCTCGGCTGGCAGATCTACGTCTACCTGCGCCGCCTCTACCGCGACGGCTCCCACTGATGCCGCGCTCTCAGGAGATCCACCACATGCACCGCCTCACCCGCCACGCCCTGGCCGCCGCCGCCCGCGGCTGGCACGTCTTCCCGCTCACCCCGAACGACAAGCGCCCGCTACGCGGCTTCACCGACTGGGAGGAACACGCCACCACCGACGCCGACCGCATCCGCCAGATGTGGGGCCGGGCCCCGTTCAACATCGGCATCGCCTGCGGCCCGTCCCGGCTCGTGGTGCTCGACCTGGACCTGCCCAAGCCCGGCGAACAACCGCCGGCCACATGGGCACGACCCGGCGTCCACGACGGGGCCGACGTGCTGGCCGCGCTGTGCATCGAGGCCGGCCAGCGGCTGCCGCTGGAGACCTTCACCGTCCGCACCCGGCGCGGCGGCACGCACCTGTACTTCACGGCACCGGCCGACACCGACCTCGGCAACAGCGCGGGCAGGCTCGGCTGGAAAATCGACACCCGAGGCCAGGGCGGCTATGTCGTCGGACCAGGCAGCCACGTTGAACTCCCGGACGGCACCGGCTCCTACGACGCCCTGCACATCGCGGACCCGGCACCACTTCCTGCCTGGCTGGCCGGACGTCTCGCATCTCCCCCACCCGCATCCTCCAGTACGTCTGCGGGGGCTGTGCTGACGGCTTGCGGCGGGGACCGGGCAGCCGGATACGTCCTGGCCGCCCTACGTGGCGAGGTCGAACGGGTGCTGACCGCCGTCCCAGGCAACCGCAACGACACGCTCAACCTCGCCGCCTTCGCCCTCGGCCAGCTCGCCGGCTCCGGCCTGCTACCGCGCCACCTCGCCGAAGCGTGCCTGCACAACGCGGCCGAGGCCATCGGGCTCGACTTCCGCGAGGCGTTCAGCACCATCCGTTCCGGGCTCGAATCCGGCCAGCGTCAACCCCGGAGGACAGCCGCTTGACCATCACCAACGGCCACCGCACCACCCAGGCCGCCGACGCCATCCTCACCAGCCTCAACGCCGCCGACCAGCTCACCGAACTCCACCACCAGCCGCCCGCCTGGGAGACGCCCGCGCCGCTCGGCCAGCGCGGCGAACTGCCGCCCTTCCCGGTCCACACGCTCCCGGCCTGGGTCGCCGACCAGATCAGCGCCGTCGCCGAGGAGACCCAGACGCCGCTCGACCTGGCGGGCTGCGTCGGCCTGGCCGCCCTGTCCACCGCCGCCGGGGGACGCGCGGTGGTCAACGTCCGCGGCTCCTGGATCGAACCCGTGAACCTGTTCGTGCTCGTGGCCATGCCACCCGGCTCCCGCAAGTCCGCCGTGTTCCGCGCCATGACCACACCGCTCAACCACGCCGAGAAGGCCCTGCTCGACCAGGTCGGCCCGCAGATCACCGAGGCCGAGGTCGCCCGCAAGCTGGCCGTGGAGGCTGCCGAGAAGGCCGCCCGCACAGCAGGCTCGGCGCGGGGCGAAGGGGCTGCGGAAGCCGTTGCAGAGGCCCAGAGCGCGGCCCTGGCCGTGGAAGGCATCACCGTCCCGGTCAAGCCGCGCCTGATGGCCGACGACGTGACGCCAGAGACCGCCTCGTCCATCCTCGTGGAGCAAGGCGGCCGCCTGGCCGTGCTGTCGGCTGAGGGTGGCATCTTCGCCACCCTCGCCGGCCGCTATTCCGGCACGCCCAACCTGGACCTGTTCCTCAAAGGTCACGCCGGAGACCCGCTCATCATCGACCGCCGAGGCCGCAGCGAACGCGTCGACCAGGCGGTCCTGACCATGGGCCTGGCCGTCCAGCCCGAGATCATCAGCGACATCGCCACCATGCCCGGCTTCCGCGGCAAGGGCCTGCTCGGCCGCATCCTCTACAGCCTGCCCAAGAGCAACGTCGGCTACCGCCGCATCGACCCGCCCACCGTCCCCGAGCACGTCTCGGCCCGCTACGACGCCAACCTGCAACAGCTCACCCTCGGCATGCACGGCTGGGAAGACCCGGCCCGCCTGGTCCTGTCGCCCGAGGCCGCCGAACTCTTCACCGAGCACCGCCGCCACACCGAACGACGCCTACGCCCGGACTCCGGCGACCTCGGCCACATCACCGATTGGGCAGGCAAGTTCGACGGCGCGGTCATGCGTCTGGCGGGCCTGATCCACCTGGCCGGCGACATCGACTCCGCCTTCCGCCACCCGATCAGCGCCGACACCGTCCAAGCCGCCATCACGCTCGGCAGCTACTTCACCGCGCACGCCCTGGCCACCTTCGACGCCATGGGCGCCGATCCCGACATCGAGGCCGCCCGCACCGTCCATGCCTGGCTGCACCGCACCGGCACGACCCGCTTCACCGTCCGCGAAGCCTTCACCGCCCTACCGCGCAACCGCTTCCGAAAGGTCGCCGAGCTGGAAACACCGCTCGACCTGCTGGAGCAACTCGGCTGGATCCGCCGCGAACCCGAACCGCCCCGCACCGGTCCCGGCCGCCGCCCATCACCCGCCTACGCCGTCCACCCCAGCCTGCATGACCCGAACCACTCAGGGATGCGCCCTTGAAGCCCACTGCCATCAACATCGCCCGCGCCAGCAACCGCACCGGCACCTGGATGACCGTGCCCGAACTACTCGCAGAACTCGACATCGCGCGCCGCACCTGGCAGCGATGGCGCGCCCTCGGCATAGCCCCGCGATGCCACCGACTGCCCAACGGCGAACTGCGCATCAAGCGCCGCGACTTCGAATCCTGGCTCGACTCCCTGGCCGAAACCCGGAAGGCAAGCTGACCATGAAGAGCTACGACGTCCGGATCTGGAAGATCACCACTCGGAAAGACGGCCTCAACAACCACATGGTCCGATGGGTCGTGGATGGCAAGGTGTTCACCGAGCACTTCGCCACCTGGGAGCTTGCCGACAGCTTCCGGTCCGGTCTGAAGAAGGCGTCCCAGAGCGGCGAGGCGTTCGATACGGCAACAGGACTGCCCGACTCCAGGACCCGCGCTCACAGCACCGTCACGTGGTACGAGCACGCCTGCGACTACGTGGACGCCCGCTGGTCGAAGGTATCGGGAAGGCAACGCATCTCCATCGCAGAGACTCTCGCAGCGGTGACCCCGCTCCTAGTTCGCGATAGGCGCGGCGCACCGAGTTCCCAGGTTCTGCGCTCTGCCCTCTACCAGTGGGCGTTCAACCAGCAGCACCGCGACACCGACAAGCCCGACGAGATAGCCCAAGCCCTCGAATGGATCGCCAAGGCATCCATCCCCGTAGCTGATCTCGCCGAGTACGACCGCATCACGGCCGCTCTGGACGCTTGCGCCCGCAAGCTCGACGGCACCGCCGCCGCTCCCGGCTACTACAGCCGACGCCGCCGCGTCCTGTTCAACGTGCTCCGCTACGCCGTCTTCAAAAAGCGACTTCCCAAGAACCCACTCAGCGACGAACTCGACTGGAAGGCGCCCGAAGCCGACGTGTGCGAGGAGATTGACCCGGCCGTCGTAGCCGCACCTGAGCAAGTGAACGAACTGCTGACTGCCGTCAGCTACGCCGGATGGCGACGCGGGGACCGACTCGTAGCGTTCTTCGCTTGCATGTACTACGCCATGATGCGCCCCAGCGAAGTCACGGCCCTTCGTCAGGAAGACTGCACGCTCCCTGAGAAGGGATGGGGACGCCTCATGCTCACTGGGTCAGCACCAACAGTCGGCACCAAATGGACTGACAACGGCCAAGCGCACGAACAACGCGGCCTCAAAGGCCGGCCTCGCAAGGCCAAGAGAATCGTTCCCATCCCACCTGCATTGGTCGTCATCCTGCGCACCCATATTCACCGTTACGGGGTGGCTTCGGACGGCCGACTGTTCCGCACCGAGCGTGGCGGGGTGCTCTACAAGTCCGGCTACGTCCGCACCTGGAAAATCGCCCGCGCACTGGCCTTGACGCCATCGCAAGCCGCATCCCAACTCGCCAAACGCCCCTACGACCTACGCCACGCCGGAGTATCACTTCGTCTCAACGCCGGGGTACCCGCGACACAGGTAGCGCAGTGGGCAGGTCACAGCGTCGAAGTGCTTCTGAAGATCTATGCAAAATGCATTGACGGCCAGGATCATCTTTGGCTCAGCATGCTAGACGGCGCCCTCGGAGACACCTCCGTCGCCGAGAATGGGCCGCCTGACTCCGGGGAACCGGTCTAACCCGGCATCGCGCGATGGCAAGAGGCCAACGCAAACGGTTGGCCTCTTCATGTTGTACTCAAACACGCGCACGGAGCGCTGACTGGCTCCCCTTGACGCTTAGCAGATCGCCCCGAGGCCAGTCCTACCACTGCTGAGATCGGGAAGCTGACGAACACCCAACGTCAGTCACCGCCTCTCCTTAGCCGTTCCACTTCCTCCCTCGCCTGCGCCGCTTCTACAACCTCATCCATGGCCTCGCATACGCTCCCAAGATTGTTTAGCGCATCAATCAACGCTTCACGGAAGAGAGCGGCATGCCTCTCAAAGAGAGTGCGGTAGATGCCAACGGCTTCACGAATCGCCAGAATTGCCTTGTCGAGTTGCTCCAACTTGCCGAAATGAATAGTAATGTTGGACAGACTTGCCCCAAGTTCCGAGCGATATCTTTCAGGATATCTCTCGACGAGACCGCGGCGGATGTCGAGCGCCTCCTCTTCGGCACTGAGAGCCTCATCTAGCAGGCCGACCTCCGACAGAATAATTCCGAGATTGGACAGGTTGCCAGCAAGTTCCGGCTCACAACGAAGAGGATTTTCTGCAGCGAGTCGGCGACAGATCGATACGGCTTCACGTGTCGCTACAAGCGCGTCATTATACAGTTCGAGCATAAAGAATGCATTTCCAATATTGGATAACGCGCCCACATAATGACGGGCATTTGGATTGTCCAGGTCGCGGAAGATTGACGCCGCCTCCTGGGCTGCAGGCAATGCATCGATAGGACGTTTTGATTCCAAAAAGCGCGCACTGAGGTTGGTTAGCGATATAGCCAAATCGGCGCGATGGTGATCAAAACCTGCCGCAACAGAGCGCCGGTGGATTAATATAGCCTCTTCTGCGGCATCCAAGGCTTCTGCCGCATAACCAAGCGCGGCAAGCGAGTTACCAATATTTGTAAGCGATCGCCCCAACTCAATCTCGTAACGATCAGAGTAGCGCGAGGCCAACTGCCGTCGTATCTCAAGGGTCTTACGCTCTGACACGAGAGCCTTTTCGGCGTATCCGAGATGGAACAGGCATATACCATGGTTAGCTAACGTTATGGCAAGGCCAGAATCATATCGGTTTGGATAGTCGTCTTCAAGTTGAAGTCGAATGGTTAGCGCCTCGCATACGAGTCGATAAGCGTCATCGAGACAGCCTAGATCAATAAGCCAAATACTTGCATTTGTCAATGCACTGGCAAAATCGGCTCGATATCGATCAGGATGCTGATCGGTTATGCGCCGATAGATCTCTATAGCCTCTTCCGTCGCCGTTAGCGCCTCCCCCGAACGATTCACAGTTGCAAGGCGGACGCCCAGGTTGGACAACGCTCGCGCTAAGCCTCCTGCATGCTGCTCACGATTTTGTCCATACAAGAGACGATAGATGGACACAGCCTCCTCTGTTACTGCGAGAGCTTCGGACGATTCACCTAGTGTGGAGAGACGGACGCCCAAGTTGATCAGTGACCGTGCGAGGTCCGCGTTATGTGTGCCTGGATATCGTTTGGCTAAGCCCCGATGAATAGTGACTGCCTCCTGAGCTGCGGGGAGGGCTTCTGCGGAGCGCCCAACTTCCCACAACCATATGCTGATGTTGGAGAGAGCGATAGCTAAAGACTGCCCATCCAGATGGAGCTTCGATGCGGCTAACGATCGATAGATATCCACCGCCTGTTCCGCTAGAGCGAGCGCCTCAGCTGGCTTCCCTATATCTCCCAGGTGCAGGCTAGCGGCGACCAGCCATCGCCCTCGCTCCCTTGAAGGAGCGTCGTCTGGCGTGTCTCCCAATATTCGCAGCGCTATTAGCGCTCGACCTTGAGCCAACGCATCTGTTGGATATGGCAGAATTTCATATAGAGCGATCAATGTATCTCTTGAAGCAGCGATCGGCCCCCGTCCCGCAGCTATATCTGGAATTAGTCCTTGCAGAATCTTTGCTGCTTCCTCCAACTCTTGAGCGGCTCGCCCAAGGGTCACAAGTGCTTGCCGCACTTGTATCGGAGTAATATTGTCCAAGCATGACATCAGTAGCTCTGGTGAACGAGCTAATTGGGTAGTGACATGCAATTCTGCTAAGCGATCCGGGCCCATCCGGCCCAACCACTCCTGATCAGTATTCTGGCCAGGCGGATACAACTCTCGGAGCCAGTCGGCTACCGTCATTGTCGCGGCTCCGTCAGGAACGCGTCCAACAACATCCGCCGCCTCTGCACGGCTGCGCGCGCCGAGCAAAGTTCCTACCGCCACGGTCTGCTCGATCGTCACAACACTTAACCCATAGGGACCAGAAGAGAGCCCTCGAACATGCGCGCTTTGGACCCAGTATCGCCGCTCATGGCCTAGCAGCTCATTCAGCACATCCTGAACGCGCAGGGTACTAGCGTCTGGTTGCGTATGCGCAATCGACCGCAACACCAACACGAGTGCTGCTGCATGCAAGTCGAGCGTTCTCTGAGGGCTGTCGCTCAGCTCAATCGCCATCCGCTTCGGCATTGGGACATTTAGCGCCTTGGCAAAATGGCGTGCAGCCTCGGCCACAATGGTGATATCAGATGCACTTGCTGAGATTTTATCGGCAAGTGCAATGCCTGCGCCTGCTGCCGTGACCATTTGCCGCACTCGTGCGCCCTGCGCCCCTAGCTGTTGCCACCATTCGCCAGCAGTACGAGCAAGAAGCAAAACCCTGACCCGACGTCCTGTGTCGGCCGCCACTTCTTGCAGCATCGCCGGCAAGTTCGCTCGCGTTTCCGCATAGTCCACTACCAGGAGGACTTTGCTACCGCTAATCTCACGCCACGTTGAGAGGGCGGTTGCCTCATCATCGTCGCCGACTTCGATGTAGCCCCAGGAGTCGCCCAAGCGTTCGGCCAGCTCGACTGCCAAGCGAGACTTGCCAACGCCGCCAGGTCCAACCAGCAGGCGCAACCTCTCTGCTTCAGGATCTGCACACCAATCGAGCAAGTCCTTCAGTTCTCGATCTCGCCCCAAGAAGGGCACCACCGCTCGCGATGGATGCAGTAGCGCTCCCAGCCCCTCCGGCACGAGCTCGGCCATATTTTCAGCCATCGCGAGTGCTGCACGACGAGACTTCCACCGTTCCCACAGAGCGGGAGCAAAAGCGGTTCCCAGCCCGCCGACGCCAGCCCAAATCGCAGTCACTAGGCCCTTGCTGTCCGCTAGTGCAGCAACCATCGCGGCCAGTGCTGCCACCCCCAGTGCGGCCAGCAGACGCCACATCCACCCCATGGCATGTGTGTAACAAAATCGCCCGCTCATGTACGCGTTGTTACACAATCGGAAGACACGAGCTACTGTGGTTGAACTCGTGATGTCGCCGGGTGGCTTAGGTGGGTCTGATTGTCGGGCCGGTCTCGGTGAGGCGGCCGTCTATGACCAAACCGCTGGCTGCCGCTGATTACCTGGTGCGCTCAGTGCGGTCGTCGTACTCTTCGCGGGCGGTGATGACTTCTTCGATGTGCAGCACGGACCACTCCGTGAGCGCCTTCAGCGGTTCCCGTAGCGTCTGGCCGAGCG
>NZ_JABCPZ010000272.1 GCF_013283785.1 Nonomuraea antri | reverse complement strand
CTCACCCCACCGCCCGAGAATGGGCCGCCCGAAAACGGGCCGCCGGGTGGGGACCGGAGCGGCGCGAAGGCCGTCCGGCCGCACCTGGGCAGGCGTCATCGCAAGGTCCTTCCGGAAAGAGAGAGTCGGCCGTCAGGAGGCGCGCAGGGCCGAGCGGCGCAGCTCCCACAGCTCCTGGTCGGAGGTGCACACGCCGACCGCGCCGTGCCGCAGCGCCTCGACCACGTCGTCGGCGCTGCTGACGAACCCCGCCGCCACGTACGGCACCCCGACCTCCCTGACCTGGCGCTCGACGTGCCGCAGCACCATGGCCGGCATGAGCTGCACCAGGTCGGGCTGGGAGCGGGTGATGGACTGCAGGCTGCGCCGCAGGTTCGACCGGTCGGTGACGAACACCTTCTGCATGGTCAGCAGCCCCAGCCCGGCCGCCCGCTCGATCATCGCCTGCCGGGTGGAGACGATGCCGATCGCGCCGATCCCCTGCAGGTACGCCAGCGCCCCGGGATCGTGCCCGAGCCCCGGCGTCGAGTCGATGTTGACGAGCCCGATCTTCCCGGCGGCCCGGGTGCGTTCGACCGTGGCCGCCAGGTCGCCGAGCGGGATCGAGGCGAGGATGCCGAGCGGCGTGGCGGTCGTGGTGAACTTCTCCACCATCGCCACGCCCACCAGCGAGGCCATGACGGGATGCGTGGCCAGGGCCGTGAGCAGGCGCCGGTCCACGGGACGCTTGTGGCGAGAGTTCACCGCATCCACCTTAGTGTGCCGAGGTGTCGGAGGGTCCGGGCAGCCCCAGCTTGCCGGGGTTCATGATCCCCCGCGGGTCGAGCGCCTGCTTGACCGCGAGCAGGGTGGCGAACCCGCTGCCCAGCGCCCGCTCCATGTACGGCGAGCGCAACAGGCCGACGCCGTGGTGGTGGCTGATCGCCGCGCCGTGCTCGATGAGCACCTCGGCGGCGGCGTCCCAGGCGGCCCGGTACCACTCCCTGCGCCGGTCCGGCTCGACGTCGCCGCGCAGCGAGAAGTACAGGCAGGCGCCGTCGGTGTAGGCGTGCGACTGGTGCGCGGAGGCCCGCAGCGTGCCGGGCACGGCCTCGATGGCGGCCACCACCCGGTCGTACAGCTCGGGCAGCGCGGCCCACGGGCCGGCGATCTCGCAGGTGTCGGAGACGAACCCGGGGCCGCGCACGAAGCCGTCGGCGGCCTTGCCGACGATCATCCGCTCGTCCAGCCAGCGGGCGAACACCTTCTCGCCGTCGAGCGTCACCGACGCCCGCTGCCCGCAGACCTCCCTGGCCACCGCCATGACGGCGTCGACCAGCGCCGGGTCGCCCTCGTCCGCGATGAGCAGCAGGTTGGTCTCCGGGTGGCCGAAGTGGGTGCCGCTCTCGTGCGCGTCGTACAGGCGCAGCGCGGCCGGGGTGGCGCCGCGCTGCAGGATCTCCCGGCACGCGTCGAGCCCTGCGGCGAAGCTGTCGAAGCCGTAGGCGACGCCCACCGCGTAGTCGGGCAGCCGGTGCGTACGCAGCCGCAGCCGGGTGATGACGCCGAGCGTGCCCTCCGAGCCGATGAACAGCTGCCGCAGGTCGGGGCCGGTGGCCGCGCGCGGGTAGGTGCCGTAACTGGCGGTGGTGCCGTCGGGCAGCACCACGTCCAGGCCGACGATCATGTCCTCGATCTTGCCGTAGCGGGTGGAGAGCTGGCCGGCGCCGCGGCAGGCCGCCCAGCCGCCGACGGTGGAGATGGCGAACGCCGACGGCCAGTGCCCGGTGGTGGCGCCGTGCGTCTCCTGCAGCTCCTGCTCGAACAGGTCGCCGAACATGCCCGCCTGCACCTCGACGATCATCGACTCGGCGTCGAAGGACAGGATGCGGTTGAGCCGGCACACGTCCAGCACCACGCCGCCGTGGATCGGCAGCGCCGCGCCCAGCACGTTGCTGCGGCCGGCCGAGACGGTCAGCGGGATGCGGTGCTCGTGGCAGATCCGCACCACGGCGGCGACCTGCCGCTCGTGGGCGACCTCGACGATCACCGCCTCGGGGGTGGCGGGCCGGCCGGCGGTCTCGCCGATGGAGGTGCCCGCCCACCAGTCGCGGGTGCGCAGGATCACCTCGTCCCTGTCGGTGTGCACGGCGGCGGCGGCCGCGCGCAGCTCGGCGACGACGCTCTCCGGGACGGGCACCACCCGCTCCTGCAGGCTGGCCGGGCCCGCGCCGGGCGGCGTGTCGGCGGCCCAGCGCGGCGGCGTGGGCGCGCCGACGACGTAGTCGCCGCGGTTGAACGGGTGCGTGACGGTCTGCCTGCTGATCATGAATGTCCCTCCGTGACGGTCTGCTCGGTGATCATGAATGTCCCTCCGTGACGCGCTGCCGGGCGATCACGAAAGCCCCTCCATCAGCACGTTCTTCTCGCGGTCCACGCCGCGCACGTAGTCCTCGACCTGCCTGGCCACCTCGTCGTCGGTCAGGCCGAGCTCGCGCTGCAGCAGCCGGCCCACCTCGGGGGCCGCCTTGACCGACAGGTCGCGGGCGAAGACCCGCAACCTGGTGCGCCGCGACAGCACGTCGTCGACGTTCCTGGCCAGCTCGCACCTGGCCGCGTAGACCACCTCGGCACGCAGGTGCCCGGCGCCCTCGACGACCGGCTCGGCCAGCGACGGGTCGGCCGCGATCAGGTCGGCGACGAACCGGGCCTCGGTGCCGTACCGCTCGCCCAGGTGGGCGCCCAGGCCGCCGGTGGCGGTGGTGGCCTCGGCGTCGTAGCCGGCGCCGCCGAGCAGCGGCAGCCGCGCCGTGCGGCACCGCGCCTGCCTGCCGAGCACCTTCAGCGCCTCGTCCACGGCCAGCTCGCCCATGTGCCTGCTGGTGGTGAGCTTGCCGCCGGTGACGGTGACCAGTCCGTGGACGTCGGTGGTGATCTGGTGGTCGCGGCTCATGTCGAGCGTCGCGCCCTCCTTGGCCCCGACCAGCGGGCGCAGCCCGGCGATGGAGCCGACGACGTCGTCCGGGGTGAGCCCGGCGTCGAAGGCGGTGTTGGCGCCGTCGAGCAGGTACTGCATCTCCTCGCGGGTGCACAGCACCTCGTCGATGGAGCCGTCGTAGTCGGTGTCGGTGGTGCCGAGCACGACCACGTCGCCCCAGCGGGTGCAGGTGGCGCGGCGGGCCCGGCCGGGCACCGGGACGGTCACCGTGCCGTCGATCGGCAGCCTGGTCCACGGCACCACGATGTGCACGCCCTTGGCCGGGCGCACCCGGGGCCGGTGACCGGGGTCGGACAGCGCGTCGAGCGTGTCGGTCCACACGCCGGTGGCGTTGACCACCACGCCGGCGCGCACCTCGACCTCCCTGCCGTCCACCTCGATCCGCGCGCCGCGCACCCGGCCGCCCTCCTTGACCAGCTCGCGGCAGGTGGCGCCGTTCAGCACGGTCGCGCCGAAGTGGGCGGCGGTCCTGGCGATGGTCAGGGTCAGTCGGGCGTCGTCGGTGCGGCTGTCGTAGTAGAGCAGGCCGCCCTTGAGCCGGTCGGCCCGCAGCCGCGGCGCCCTGGCCAGCACCTCGGCCGCGCTGAGCCGCTGGTGCAGCCGGCCGATGCGCCAGCCGCCGGCCAGGTCGTACGTCCACAGCAGGCCCTCGAAGGCCTTGGCGATGCGCGCGTCGAAGACGCCGTCCTGGGTGAGGATGGGCAGCACGAACGGCAGCCGCCTGACCAGGTGCGGCGCGTTGCGGCGGAAGCGCTGGCGCTCCAGCAGCGAGCGGCGCACCAGCGGCAGGTTGCCCTGCTCGATGTACCGCAGCCCGCCGTGCACCATCTTGGACGACTTGGACGAGGTGCCCGAGGCGAAGTCGTCCCGCTCCACCAGCGCCACGCTCAGCCCGCGGGTGGCCGCGTCCAGCGCGGCGTAGCAGCCGGTCACGCCGCCGCCGACGACGAGCACGTCCACCGGCCTGGTGGCCAGGCGCTCGATCTGGGTGCGGCGGTCGAGCAGCAGCGGGGTGCGCCTGATGGCGCTCCTGGTCTCCGATCGTGGCTTGCGTTCTGGAAGCCGGATCACGAGGGGGTTTCCTCCTGTACGTCTGTGATGTGCCGGTCGAGCAGGTCACGCCAGGCGGCGCGGGCCTGCTTGCGCGCGGCGTCGGGCAGCGCGGGCTCGAAGACGGGGACGTCCCCGAGCCCGGCGAGCGCGGCGGGCAGGTCGGGCCACAGCCCGGCACGCACCCCGCCGAGGTAGGCCGCGCCGCGCAGGCTGGCCGTCTCGTTGGCGCGGGCGCGGCGCACCGGCCGGCCGATGAGGTCGGCCTGGGCGGCCATCAGCACGTCGCTGCTGGCCAGGCCGCCGCCGCAGAACAGCTCGGTGACCGGCGCGCCGAGCGCCCGCTCCACGCCGTCGAGCAGGTCGCACACCGAGTGCGCGATGCCCTCCAGGACGCCGCGGGCCAATTCGGCCTTGGTGGTGGACAGGCTGAGCCCGCTCAGCACGCCGGTGGCCTCCGGCGACCAGTACGGGGTACGCGTCCCGGCCAGCGCGGGCAGGAACCGCACCCGGCTCGGCCCGGGATGCTCGGCGGCCAGCGCGGACAGCTGCGCGGGCGAGTCGAACAGCCCGATCTCCTCGCACAGCCAGCGAACCGCCGAGCCGGTCGTGGCCGCGTAGCCCTCCAGGCTGAAGGTCGCCGTCCCCCGCGAACGCCAGCCGACCAGGGTCAGCACCCCCGGCACCGGACGGCGATGGGCGGGCGGCCGGTCACCGGCCACCGCGTCCAGGAACGTTCCCGTGCCGTGCACGCACATGGCCTGGCCAGGCCGGTGCGCGCCGAGCGCGATCATCGCCGCGTGCTGGTCGCCCATCACCGACAACACCGGCAGCCGGACGCCCAGCACCGACGGGTCGGTGTGGCCGTAGTCGCCGTCCTCGTCGAGGATCCGCGGCAGCACGTCGCGCGGGCAGCCGAGGAAGTCCGCCCACGGCTCGTACCAGTCGCCGGTGCGCAGGTCGTAGGCGCCGGCCGCGACCGCGTTGGTCGCCGACATGACGTGCCTGGCGCCGCCGGTGAGCCGCCACACCAGCCAGGTGTCGATCGAGCCGAACGCCAGCCGGCCCGCCTCGTGCGCCCGCCTGGCGGCCGGATCGTCGCGGATCACGTCCGCCGCCCACAGCAGCGAGGCGCGCGAGCCGACCGGCCGGCCGGTGTGCTCGATCAGCCGGGCGTCCCAGTCCGGCTCCCAGGCCCGTAGCCGGGCGGCGTAGCGGCGGTCCTGCCACACCACGGCGGGGGTGAGGGGCTCGCCGGTGGCCGTGTCCCACAGCAGCACGGTCGCGCGCTGGGTGGCGATCGACACGCCGGTGACCTCCACCCGGTGCTCCCGAGCCCAGTCCAGGGCCTCCTGGCAGACCTGGGCGGTCTTCGCCCAGATCTCGCTCGCGTCCTGCTCGACCCGCAGGTGGTCGGGGGAGTGGACGGAGATCGGCCGGTAGGCGGGCGGCGCGGCGGTGCCGTCGTCCAGGACGATCGCGGCCCGCGTGCCGGTGGTGCCCTCGTCGATGCTGAGCACGCCCCGCCGTGGATGCGTCGTCATCGCCGTCCGTCTCCCTTCGCCAGCGCGATGGCCTCCTCTTCCAGGTTGATCGAGACCCTGGTCGGATCCCACTTGATCAGCAGGCAGGTGACCAGGCCGACCAGCGGCACCACCGACAGGACCATGAGGCTCGCGCCTACCCCGATACCCGCCTGGAGCTGCGGGAACAGGTAGAGTCCCGCGACCGAGCCGAGGCTGCCGAGCATGCCGGTCACGCCGGTGCCCAGGGTGCGGATGTCACTTCGGTACGACAGCGCGGCGATGGACTTGCCGTTCGGGCCCGGTCCCGCGGAGTGGAAGAAGATGAACAGCACCGGCAGCATCGCGGCCAGCGCGACCGGCAGCTGGTTGAACGTGGCGCCCATCACCAGCAGCGCGATGAACACCACCGCGTAACCGGTCATCGAGCTGACCCGCAGGCCCAGGCGGCGTCCCGCGTAGGCGGACAGACAGCCGCCGACGATGCCGACCGCGTTGAACGCCATCGACCCGATCGTGGCCTTCTCGAACTCCCTGCCGAACAGCTCCAGGCTGATCACCGGCAGGTACCAGCCGACCGCGAAGTACTGCATGGCCTGGGTGAGCGAGATGACCGTAGACAACACCGTGCGCGGCAGGTACGGCTTGCGGAACAGCACGCCCGCGTCGCCCATGCCGACCTGCCTGACAGGCTCGGCGGCCGGTCCGGCCTGCGGCGCGGCCTCCTGGACGTCGAAGCCGTACATGCGGCGCAGCGCGGCGGCCGACTCGCGCAGCCGGCCCTTGGCGGCCAGCCAGGTCGGGCTCTCCACCAGGAACGTCAGCTGCAGCACCAGCAGCACCAGCGCGAAGACGGCCGAGGAGCCCACCGACCAGCGCCAGATGTCCGCGCCCACGTCGAAACGGTAGAACAGCAGCGTGAGCAGCAGGTTCGTGGTGGTGGCGGTGTACCAGACGCCTTGCCAGAAGTTGAGCCGGCCCTTGAGCCTGGCCGGGGTGTACTCGGCCAGCAGCGCCATGGCAACGGCGAAGTCGATGCCGTAGGCGATGCCGACCAGGCCGCGTCCGGCGAACACGGTCTGGAAGTCGGAGCCGGCCGCGGTGAGCAGCGCGCCGAGCGCGAAGATGACCTTGGTCATCAGCAGCGGCTTGATCCGGCCGATGCGCGCGGCCAGCCAGCCGCCGAACGGGTTGGAGATGATGGCGATGGCCGGGGCCATCGCGGTGAGCACCCCGACCTGGCCGGGAGACAGGCCGAGCTGCTTGACCATGGGGGAGAGGCCGGCGCCCAGCGCCGCGTTGGAGTAGGCGTCGAGGAACAGGCCCGCCAGGGCGAGGAACCAGATCCAGTTCGCCCGGCCGGGCAGCCTCTTGAGTGTGTCGATGAGTCCGGCCGCGTCTGCCGCGTTGCGCAGCCGCGTCGTTGTGGTGTCCACGGGGGCGTCGCTCATGCCCAGCCGCCTTTCAGGGGGGTGAAAATCCCTTGTCAGCGGTCCAGGAACGACAGAAGGCACAGACGAAGACCACTGACAGGGATGTCTTCGTCTGTGCCTGTCGGTTGACGGGACGTTATGCCCCAGACGTCCGGTATGTCAAGCAGTGGGAGTGCGGTGACCTGCGCTTCAGCACAGGTTGGCCCCGTCGAACGTGCGCGGGCCGCGCGGGATCTGGGAGCTGATCGTCCAGCCCGGCTGGACGGTGTGGCAGGCGCCGTCGCCGCCGTGCGCCCACACGATCTTCAGCTTCAGCGTGCCCTCGCAGTCGTTGCGGGCGTAGCCGGTCTTGGTGATCCTTCCTGTGGTGTGCCAGACGGTCACGCACATCGGCGCGTTGCCCGCGGGGACGGCGGCCACCGCCGGGGTGGCGGTCAGCAGGCAGCCGGCGGCGGCGACGGCGGACAGGGCGGTCTTGGCTGAGAGACGCACGGGGGTTCCTTCCGTTGAGAACCTTGCCGTCTCTTTGTAATCGACCGACTACTCACAGTCAATGAACCAGGCTCCAGCCCGCCGCCTGCTCCCGGTGGCGCCAGTAGGCGGCGAACCTGCCGTCGCGGGCCAGCAGCTCGGCCGGCGTGCCGATCTCGGCCACCCGGCCGCCCTCCAGGAAGACGATCTGGTCGGCACGGGCGATGGTGCTCAGCCGGTGCGCCACGATCAGCGTCGCCCGGTCGCCGCCGCCGGACTCCAGCGCGCCGACCACGGCCCGCTCGTTGCCGGTGTCGAGCGCGGCGGTGGCCTCGTCCAGCAGCAGGATCGGGGCGTCCTTGAGCAGGGCGCGGGCGATGCTGACCCGCTGGCGCTCGCCGCCGGACAGCGTCGCGCCCCGCTCGCCGACCCGGGTGTCCCAGCCGTCGGGCAGCCGCTCCACCAGCTCGTCGAGCCGCGCCGCGCCGGCCGCCGCGCGGAACCGCTCGTCGTCCGCGCCCGGGTCACCCAGCAGGACGTTCTCGCGCAGGCTCGACTCGAACAGGTAGACGTCCTGGAAGACGATGCCGAGCCGCGCCATCAGCACGGCCGGGTCGTAGCCGCGCACGTCGTGGCCGCCGACCAGGACGGCGCCCGCGTCCACCTCGTGGAAACGGGCGATCAGCGACAGCAGCGTGCTCTTGCCCGCGCCCGACGGGCCGACGACGGCGGTGGTGGTGCCGCGCTCGACGGTGAAGGAGACCCCGTCCAGCACCGGGTGCCCCGGCTCGTAGCCGAAGCGCACGTCACGCAGCTCCAGCGCGGGCGCGCCCGGCTCGGGGACGAGCGGCGCGCCCTCGAGCACCGGCGCGTTCAGCAGGTCGCGCACCCGCGCCAGCGTGCCGCGCAGGTTCTGCAGCGCGGGGGACAGCTCGGCCAGCGTGGTGAACGGCTCGATGAACCTGACCGCCACGATCAGCAGCGCGACCACCTGCGCCGCCGACAGCTCCGACAACACGGCGGTGGCCGCCAGCGCCACCAGGACCGCCTGCGTGGCCAGGCCGAACATCAACTGTCCAGGCAGCCCGAACCCGACCAGCCGCAGCGTCGCCGCGCGCTGCCGGGCCAGCGCCCGGCCCACGGCCGTGCCCTCCGTGCCGGCCCGGCCGGCCGCCCGCAACGCGCGCTGGGCCCTGGCCAGCTCGATGATGCGCTCGCCGGCCTGCGCCGACGCCGCGGCGTAGGCGTCGTCGGCCGCGCGTACGCAGCGCATGCTCGCCCACATCGCGGCCAGCAGCACCGGCACCGCCGCCAGCGCCACCAGGCCCAGCGCCGGGGCGAACGGCAGCAGGCCCAGCCCGATCAGCGCCGGGGTGAGCAGCGCGTTCACGGCCGGGGTGACCAGCCAGGCGATCGCCTGGCACAGCTCGCGGCCCGAGGACGTCAGCGCGCGACGGCCGGCCGAGGTGCGCTCGGCGGTGAACCAGCCGAGCGGCGTGCGCCGCAGCCGGTCGAGCAGGCGCTTCTCCAGCCCGTTCAGCAGCTCGAAGCCGATGGTGAAACCGGCCCGCGCGACGCGGTGGTCCAGCGCCCAGCCCGCCGCCACCAGGACGGCCAGCAGCGCGATCCACGGCAGGGCGGCCTCGCCGGCGAACAACGCGGACAGCAGCGGGATCAGGCTCAGCACGGTGCCGGCCCTGACCAGCGCGCTCACCGCGAGCAGGGACGCGTAGCGGACGAGCGCGCGGCGGTCTTCGATCAGTTTCAGCATCACGCGCTCACTTCGCTGGGGCGGGCCGCCAGCCACAGCTCGCGGTACAGGCCGGGGGTGGCCAGCAGGTCCTGGTGCGTGCCGCGTTGCGCGACGCGCCCGCCATCGAGCACGACGATCGCGTCGGCCCCGGCGATGGTGTGCAGCCGGTGCGCGATGACCAGCACGGTCCGCCCGGCCACCAGCCGGCTGAGCGCCTGCTGCACCTGGTGTTCCGACTCGGGGTCGGCGAAGGCGGTGGCCTCGTCCAGGACCAGCACGCTGGGATCGGCCAGCAGCGCCCGGGCGATGGTGACCCGCTGGGCCTCGCCGCCCGACAGCCGGGCGGCCGAGTCGTAGCCGCCGGGCAGGCGCATGATCCGCTCGTGGACGCCGGCCGCCCGCGCCGCCCGCTCCACCTCGGCCCGGCTCGCCTCCGGCCTGGCCAGCGCGATGTTGTCGTGCATGCTGCCCTCGATCAGCGCGACGTCCTGGAAGACGAACCCGACCTTGCGGTACAGCTCGGACAGCGGCAGCTCCCGCAGGTCGACGCCGTCGAGGGTGATCCGGCCCTCGACCGGGTCGTGGAAGCGGGCCAGCAGCGCGGCCAGCGTGGACTTGCCCGCGCCGCTCGGCCCCACCAGCGCCGTCACCGTCCCGGGGGCCAGCTCCAGGTCGACGCCGTCCAGCACGGAGGGGCGTCCGTCGTAGCCGAAGCCGACGTTCTCGAACCTGACCGTGTGCCGCTCGCCCGCCGGCGCCCGCGGCCGGTCGGGCTCGGGCAGTTCCGGCTCGTCCAGCAGCAGGCCGATGCGCTGCGCCGCGGCCAGCGCCTCCCTGACCGAGCCCATCCCGTACGCCGCCGCCATCAACTGGCTGCCGAAGGTCACCCCGAGCAGCAGGAACGGCAGCAGGTCGGTGGTGGCGAGCAGCCCGCCCGACACCATCAGCCCACCGGCCACGATGATCAGCAGCAGCGACGTCAGCGGCCGGGTGACCAGCTCGACCACCGTCTTGCGGCTCGACAGCGGCCGCTGCCAGGCGTCCAGGAAGCGGGCCCGCTCGGCGAGCGTGGCGCGGAACCCGCCCGCCGGCCCCGCATCGTACGTGCGCACCACGGCCAGCCCGTCCAGGTAGGCGACCGCTTCCGCGGCCACCCGCGACTCCCACACCGTGAACTGCGCGAGCTGCGCGGTCGACGCCTGCACCATGCGCGCGGTCAGGACGGCGAACACCAGCAGCGGGACCAGCAGCGTCGCCGCCAGCCAGCCGGAGACCGAGAACAGGTAGCCCAGCACGGCCAGCGGTGTCACCAGCGCGGCCACCACGTCGAGCACCGCGTGGGTGACCAGGTAGTGCAGGTCGGCCGCGTCGTCCTGGACGGCCTGCTTGACCCGGCCCGAGCCGCGCGCGGTGAACCAGCCCAGCGGGAGCCTGGCCAGCTTGCCGACCACGCGGGAGCGCACCTCGTGGCCGAAGCGGGCGTCCAGCACGTGCATCGCCACCACCAGCAGGCCGGCCAGGGCCGTGCCCGCGCCCATCAGGATCAGGGCGAGCACGCCCAGCTCCGCCAGCCCGCCGCCTTGCTCATCGCTCAGCAGCCGGCGGCACAGCTCGGCCAGCAGGACGTACGGGGCGAGCTGGAGCAGGGAGACCACGGCCTGGAACAGGCCGGCCGCGAACAGGCGGGGACGCAGCGGGGCCAGCAGCCGCGCCCCCGCCCGCGACCGCCACCGCCCGACCGGCTGCGCGGGTTCCGCCGTCTTCGCGGGTATCGCCGTCTCCGTGACCGGCTGGCGCTCGCGGTCGGCGCCCATGGCCTTGCCCTTGGTCCAGTACGCCCGGCCGTGTACGTCCGGCTTGGGGAAGCCCAGTTCCTTCAGCCTGGCCCTGGCATGCTTGGTCGCCGACATCTCGCCGGTCACCCAGGCGTACCAGTTCGACCAGTCGCGCTCGCCGATCGCGCCGGCCAGCGCACCCGGATCGTCCGCGGGCAGCCAGGTCGGCGTGCAGCGCGGATGCGGGACGATCGGGATCAGCGGGTCCTCGTCGTGGTAACGCACCAGCAGCAGCTCGACCGGCGTCGTGCCGGGCACCGCGGCCAGGATCGCGTTGATGCCGGGCAGCGAGGCCGCGTCGCCGATCAGCAGGTAGCCCTCCGGCGCCGGGTCGGGCGCGGCGAAGTGCGTGGAGGCCCACCTCGTCACCGACACCGCGTCGCCGATCCCGGCCCGCCGCGCCCACGTGGACGCCGGGCCCGCCGGCTCGTGCAGCACGAACTCCAGGGTGATGCGCCGCAGGTCGGAGTCGGGGTCGACGAGGGTGTAGCCGCGCTGGTGCTCGCGTCCGGGACGGTCGGGGTCGGGCGCCCACAGGCGGACCCAGGCGGCCGGCTCGAACGGCTGGCCGTCGAAGAGCGTCGGCGCGTCGAACGTGATGCGCCGGTAGTGCGGGGTGAGGTCCTCGATCGCCTGCACGGTGATCGTGTGGTCCTGGGCGCCGAACGCCTTGGCGACCGCGCCGCCGTACCCTCTGGCCATCAGTGCGCCGTCCTCGGGACGACGAGCGGCGCGCCCGGCGGGAACGTGGCGACCAGCCCTTCGGCGGTCGCGGTGAGCAGTGTCACGAAGTAGTCCTCCGGGGTGTGCGGGGGGATGCCCGCCAGGGCCTGCCGCAGCAGCGGGGAGCCGGTCATCGCGGCCATGGCCTCCTCGGCTGCCTGGGGTTCGAGGTGGGCGGCGCGCTCCTGCTCGGCGATGGTGACGCCGAGGGTGATCGTGGCGATCGCGGAACTGAGCACGGTGGCGGCGGCCGGGTCGTAGCCGCGCCGGCACAGGGCGTTGATCTGGTGCTCCAGCAGCCGGACGCCGGACGCGCCGCGCGGGAACAGCCGCTGCAGGTACTCGGCCGTGCCCGGATGGGCGAGCGTGAAGCGGCGCAGTTGCGCGGCGAAGCCGACCAGGTGGGCGACGGCCGGTTCCGCCGGGTCGTCGACCAGCGTCAGGTCTTCCAGGATCGCCTCGCCGACCAGGCTCTCCAGCCGGGACCGGCTGGGCACGTGGCGGTAGATCGCCGCGGTGGTGACGCCGAGCGCGTCGGCCACACCCTGCACGGTCAGCTCGGCCAGGCCGATGCGGGTGCCGGCGCGGATCACGTCCCGCAGGACGAATCCGGCCGTGCGGCCGCCGGTTTTCATAGGTTAGCCTTCCCTTAGTTACGCCCCATAACTTAGAAGAAGGATCAACCGGGCACAAGGGGCGAAAAATCGGGATGTCGGCACGACTGCGGGGTTCTTGGGTCAGCCGGGTCTGTTTCGGGACTCTTGGTCACGGCCGGGAGTGGCCGCGTCCGTTCGTGATCAGGCGGGTCGCGCGCAGGGCCGCCCAGAGCAGCAGGGCGATCAGCCCGGCCAGCGCGTACTCGATGGCTGGGATCCGCACCGCCAGCCCGGCCGCGCCGGCCAGGTCGCCGCGGACGGCGTGCACGACCACGAGCGAGCCCGTGTAAGCCCCGGCCAGCACCCACCGGACGGCGACCGGCAGCCCCAGCCCGTGCATCTGGGTGATCACGAAGACGCCGAGGAAGCCGAACAGGAACATCGGCCACAACCCGTCCGGCCCGGACGTCATCACCGCGACCAGCGTGCCGTGCACCACGACCAGCAGCTCCAGGGTGAGCGTCCACCAGCGGGCGGTGTGCGCCCCGGTACGGAACAGGCTGCCCTGCAACAGGAGCAGGAACAGGTAGAAGAAGCCGATGAGATGGCCGCCGGTGGCCACGGCCGGGTGGTACCAGAAGGTGTAGACGGCCGCCCAGGCGAACAGGTAACCGTGGTAACGGCGGGCGAACCCGGCCACCTCGGCGCCGATCGGAGCCGGCCGGCCGAAGAACAACCCGCGCCGCCGGTTCTCCAGGATCAGCACCACCACCAGGAGCAGGACGACCGACCCCTGCGAGCTGAAGATCGACACGTCCTGGGCCAGGCCGTCGTAGAACAGGTGCGTCTGGAGCACGTGCAGCAGGACGAAACCGACGTTGACCGCCAGCGCCGCCACGTTGACCGGACGCAGACCGGCGTCCCGGCCGCGCGCCGCAGTGCGCCCCCGGTGGATCAGCCACCAGAACGCCACCTGATGCGCCGCGTAACCGGCCCAGGCCGACAACCGGGTCCAGAAGGTGGGCTCGGGCAGCTTCCAGTAGTACCAGGCCGCACCCTGGTCGGGCCGCAGCGCCACGGTCTCCAGCCGGTCGCCGAGCAGCCAGATCAACCCGGTCAGGACGGCGGCCCCCGCGACCCCGGCCGCCAGGACGACCCCGGGCCGCGACCGTCCCAGCGCCTGACTCGCCGAGGTGAAGAGCGTCACGACTCTAGGCTGGGTGAAGAGCGCCACACCCCGCACCATACGTGCCGATCAACGCAAATCGTAGATCAGTTCACGGATCTCCGCGCTGACCGCGTCCATGGCCTGACGCAGGTCGAGCAGCAGCCGATCGGCGGCGGCCGGCGTGGTACGCAGCCCGGCCCTGGCCGCCTCGATCGCCGCCGCCATGCCGCCCAGCGCGTCGCCGAGCCCGCCGTGCAGATCCAGATACAGGCGGCGGCGTTCCTCGGCGCGGATGGCGTCCACACGTTCACGGCAACGGCGCAGGTCGGCGGCCAGCAGGACGGCGTGCGCGGCGTCCGCCACGTACGGCGTCACGGCTTCGAGCACCCGGGCACCGGCCGCGGAGGGGCCGACCAGCAGCAGTCCCACCTCCCGCCCATGCCACACCAACGGCACCTCCCGAACCA
>NZ_JABCPZ010000271.1 GCF_013283785.1 Nonomuraea antri | reverse complement strand
CCCGTCCCCCGCGAGCCCCAGAAGGAGGCGGCCCCCGGGTTCGCCGCGGTCGCCGACCCCGCGGCGAACCGCACCGGCGAGGTGACCCTGCAGATCGACTACGACACGGCCGAGGCCGACGGCCTCGACCCGCAGACCGCGCAGTGGGCCCGGACCTGGATGCTCACCGGTCTCAGCTACGAGACGCTCGTGACGACCGACGAGAAGTTCGCCGTCGTCCCCGAGCTCGCCACCTCCTGGACCACGCCCGACGACCGCACCTACGTCTTCGAGCTCGACCCGGCCGCCACCTTCTCCAACGGCCGCAAGGTCACCGCCGCCGACGTGGCCGGCAGCCTGGAACGGCTGCGCACCGGCAAGAGCGTGTGGGCCGGGCAGCTCGGCCCGGTCGAGAGCATCGAGGCCAGCGGCGACTCGACCGTGACGGTGAAGCTGGCGCGGCCGTACGCGCCGTTCCTGGCCGCGCTGGCCAACACCCCGGCCGCGGTGCTGCCGATGAAGGAGGTGAACGCGGGCACGATCGACCTCAAGAAGCAGATGGTCGGCAGCGGCCCGTACGTGGCCAAGCAGCACCGGCAGGACAAGTCGTGGACGTTCGAGCTCAACCCGTCCTACCGGCACGCCGCCAAGACGAAGATCACCAAGCTGAACATCGAGATCGTCCCCCAGGACTCGACGCGGATGGCCGCCCTGCGCGAGGGCAGCACCCAGCTCGCCAACTTCAACAACGCCGACTCCATCGACCTGCTCGCCGACAGCCCGAAGGTGAAGGTGTTCGCGCAGCGGCAGAGCGACTACTTCTACCTGCTGATCAACTCGCGCCGGCCGAGCTCGCCGCTGGCCGACGAGAAGGTGCGCTTCGCGATCAACGCCGCCATCGACCGGCAGGCCCTCGTGGACGTCGCCCTGGGCGGCGAGAGCGCGCCGACCGGCGCCGCACCGAGCAACCTGCCCGGCGGCTGCAAGCCCGCCGAGCTGCCCTCGGCGCAGGCCGGCCCGGCCCAGGCCCCGCAGCTGCTCGCCGCGACCGGCGCGAAGAACCTGTCGCTGAACCTGCTCATCGACAACACCGAGCCGGTGCTCGCCCAGCTCGCCCAGGTCATCCAGCAGCAGCTCGGCAAGCTCGGCGTGGCCGTGAAGATCCAGCAGTACGACGTCGGCACCTACGAGAAGATGGTGCTCGGCAGCCGGCCGGGCGAGTTCGACCTGGCCATCGGCTGGTTCGTCGGCTACGTCGACGCCTCGATGGTCACCCGCTGGTGGAACCCGAAGCTGGCCGGCTTCACCGAGGGCTTCGCCGCCGACCACGCCGAGCTGAACGCGCTGATCGAGCAGGCCGAGAGCACCGGCGACCCGGCCGCCCGCGGCGCGGCGCTGACGCGGGTGTGCGCGGCGGCCGACCGCCACGCCGAGATCGTGCCGCTGGTGCACCGGCCGTCGTTCCTGGCCGTGGACACCTCGGCGGTGAGCCCGACCGTGCAGAGCGACGAGGGCTACGGCGACTTCCTGCGCCACATCGCCGGCTTCCGCCTGATCGGCAAGTGAGCGGCGATGGTGCGCTGGATCGCCGGCCGGGTGCTCAGCTCGGCCGTCACCCTGCTCGGCATCGCCCTGCTGATCTTCGTCGCGGTCCGGCTCATGCCGGGCGGCTACGCCGACGTCATCCTCGGCCCGCTGGCCAGTGAGCAGCAGCGGGCCGAGGTGTCGGCCAGGTACGGCCTGGACAAGCCGGTGTTCCTGCAGTTCTTCCTGTGGCTGGGCGCGCTGCTCGGCGGCGACCTGGGCATCTCGATGGTCACCCAGGCGCCGATCGCCGACGAGCTCGCGCTGCGGCTGCCGGTGACCGGCCTGCTGGCCGCGATGTCGCTGACCGCCACCCTGCTGGCCGGCGTGCCGCTGGGCGTGCTCAGCGCGCTGCGCGGCGGCGAGGGCCGCGGCGGCACCGCCGGGCGGCTCGTCTCGGCCCTGGGCATCAGCCTGCCCGAGTTCGTGCTCGGCAGCGCGGTCATCTACCTCTTCTCCAGGTTCGCGCTCGGCCTGCGGGTCGGCGGCTTCGCCTCGGGCACCGGCGGGTTCGGCGCGACGTTCCAGGCGCTGCTGCTGCCCGCGCTGGTGCTGTCGGTGTTCTCCGTCGCGGCGACCGCGCGCACCACCCGCGACGCGGTGCTCGGCGTGCTCGTCGAGCCGCACATCGCGGCCGCGGTGGGCCGGGGCGAGCCGCCGTGGCACATCGTCCGGCATCACGTGCTGCGCAACGTCGGCATCCCGATCCTCACCCTGCTCGGCAGCATCGTGGCCTACCTGCTGGGCGGCGCGGTGATCGTGGAGTCGCTGTTCAACGTATCCGGGCTGGGCTCGTACATGATCTCCGGGCTGGGCCGCAGGGACTTCGGCGTCGTGCAGGCCACGGTGCTGCTCACGGCGGCGGCGTTCATCGTCGTCAGTCTGCTGACCGAACTGGCGTCCGGATGGCTCGATCCGCGCGTCTCGACCACACGGAAGGCGGCGCGATGACGCTCGCATCCCCCGTATCCGGCCGCCGCGACGTGCTGTTCACCGGCGCGCTCGCCGTCCTGGCCGTCATCGTGGTGAGCTCGGGCGCGGCGGCGCTCGTCCCGTTCGCGGGCGACCCGGACGCCACCGTCGGCCCCCGGCTGTCGCCGCCGTCCGCGCTGTGGCCGTTCGGCACCGACGCGCTCGGCCGCTCGATGCTGGCCAGGGTACTGGAGGGCGCGGGCACCACCCTGCTGCTGTCGATCGCCGCGGTCGCGGCCACCGCCGTGGTGAGCACGCTGCTCGGCATGGCCGCCGGGTACGGCGGCGGCCTGCTGCGCGAGGCGGTGACCCGGCTCGGCGACGTCCTGTACGCCTTCCCCGCGATCGTGCTGGCGGTGCTCGTGGCCGCGGTGGCCGGGCCGGGACAGAGCGCCGCGGTGGCCACGATCGTGCTGGTCACCGTGCCGCTGATGACCCGGATGATCACCGCGGCGGCGGCGTCGGTGGCCGGACGCGACTTCGTCACCACGGCGCGGATCAGCGGCGTGCCCGCCCCGGTCATCCTGGTCAGGCACGTGCTGTCCAACATCAGCGGCACGATCGCGGTGCAGGGCACGTACGCGCTGTCCATCGGCATCCTGGTCGAGGGCGGGATGAGCTTCCTCGGCTACGGGGTGCAGCCGCCGCAGTCGTCGCTCGGCTCGCTCATCCAGCAGGGCGGGGCGTACCTGGTGCACGCGCCGTGGCTGCTGTTCACCCCGGCGGCGGCGCTGGTGCTGGCCATCCTGGCCATCAACCTCGTCGGCGACGCCCTGCGCGACCGGCTGGAGCCGCGCGAGACGAGGAGCCTCGGATGAGCGAGACCCCCTTGGTGCGGGTACGCGGCCTGTCGGTGGAGTACCGGTCACGCTCCGGCGCGGTGCCCGCGCTGCGCGAGGTGGACCTGCTGCTGGAGCCCGGCGACCTGCTCGGCGTGGTGGGCGAGAGCGGATCGGGCAAGAGCACGCTGTCGAACGCGCTCCGCCGGCTGCTGCCGCGCTCCTGCCGGGTCACGTCGGGCTCGGTGGAGATCGGCGGCGTGGACGTGGCCGGGCTGGACCCGTCCGGGCTGCGTGCGCTGCGCCGTGACGTGCTCGGCTTCATCCCGCAGGACCCGATCGGCTCGCTCGACCCGACGCTGCGCATCGGCCGTCAGCTGCGGCTGGCGCTGCGGCCGCTGGGCCGTCCCGGCGACCGGGAGGCGCTGGCCGGGCTGCTGCGCGGCGTGCGGATCCGCGAGCCGGAACGGGTGCTGCGGCTCTACCCGCACGAGATCTCCGGCGGCATGGCCCAGCGGGTGGCGATCGCGCTGGCGATGGCCCGCGAGCCGCGCGTGCTGATCGCCGACGAGCCGACCGCGGCGCTCGACGCCCAGGTCCGCGAGGAGGTGCTGGACCTCATGGTGCGGCTCATCGCCGGCTCGGGCGCCGCGCTGGTCTGGGTGAGCCACGACCTGCGCGCGGTACGCCGCTGGTGCACGCGGGTGATGGTGATGCGCGAGGGCGAGGTGGTCGAGGCCGGGCCGACCGAGGACGTGTTCGGCCGGCCCGCGCACCCCTACACGCGGCGGCTGCTGGAGGCGCTGGCGATGACGCCGGCCGGCGGGGAACGGGAGAACGCATGAGCGCCGTACTGCGGATGGAGCACGTGCAGGTGACCTTCACCAGCGGGTGGGGGCGGCGGCGCGCCCGCGTGCGGGCGATGCGTGACGTCAGCCTGCTGGTCGAGGCCGGGCGCACGCTCGGCGTGGTCGGCGAGTCCGGCTCGGGCAAGAGCACCACCGGCGCGGTCGCGCTCGGGCTGCGCCGCCCGGACAGCGGCCTGGTCGAGGTGCTGGGCCGGCCCGCCGCGCGACGGGACCGCGCGCGGCGCGGGCGGGTGCAGGCGGTGCTGCAGCACCCGCAGTGGTCGCTGAACCCGCGCCGCCGGGTCGGCGTGTTGGTACGCGAGCCGCTCGCCGTCGCCGAGCCCGGCCTGGGCCGCGACGAGCAGCGCGACCGCGTGGCCCGCATCCTGGAGCAGGTCGGGCTGGACGCGGCGGCGGCCGGCCGGTATCCGCACGAGCTGTCCGGCGGCCAGCGGCAGCGCGTGTCGGTGGCCCGCGCCCTGATCACCGAACCGGCGTTCGTGGTCTTCGACGAGCCGGTGAGCGCGCTGGACGTGTCGGTGCAGCTGCAGATCCTGGAGCTGATCCGCGAGCTGCAGGCCGCGCACGGCTTCGGCGCGCTGTTCATCTCGCACGACCTCGGCGCGGTGCGGCGGGTGGCCGACACGATCGCCGTGATGCGGCTGGGTGAGGTGCTGGAGTCGGCGCCGGCCGCGGAGTTCTTCGACCGGCCCGTCCACGAGTACTCGCGGCGCCTGCTCGCCGCGTTCTGACCCGTCGACGTTCCGACGCATCGACGTCCTGACCCATCGACGTTCTGACAGGAGAGGTGACCGATGAGCGACACGGCTGAGGCGATCTACGTCGTCGGCGAGATCGAGCCGTTCGACGGGTCGGACGGCCCGCGGCCGACGACGGTCGCGGTGGCCGGCGGGAAGGTGCTCGCGGTCGGCGGCGCCGAGCTCGCCGACCGGCACCGCGGCCGTGACACCGTGGTGCGCCGCTTCGCGGGGGCGGCCCTGCTGCCCGGGCTGACCGACTGCCACATCCACCCGGTGTGGGGGTCGGTCGAGCGCGGCCGGGGCGTCGACCTCGACGGCCTGAACACGCTCGACGCCGTGCTCGGCGCGCTGCGCGCCGCGGCCGCGGGCACCCGGGAGGGTGACTGGGTGTTCGGCTACGGGCTCGACCCCAACGTCTTCGACGGGCCGCCGCACGGCCGGATGCTGGCCGGCGCGCTGCCCGGCCGTCCGGTGTCGTTGCTGCTGCGTGACGCGCACTCGCTGGTGGTCAGCCCGCGCGCGGTCGAGCTGGCCGGGCTGACCGGCCGCGAGACGTTCGAGGACCGGGCGTCGGTGGAGCTGCACGAGGACGGCGCGCCGAGCGGGCTGCTGCTGGAGCTGAGCGCGATGGCGCTGGTCGAGCACGCCTACCCGGTGCTGCCGGTGCGGCAGCAGGCCGACTACGTGCTGGCCGAGCTGACCAGGATGGCCGCCGCCGGGCTCACCGGCGGTCACGCGATGGACTTCAGCCCGCCCAGCCACGAGATCTTCGCCGACCTGGAGTCGCGTACCGAACTGCCGATCAAGCTGCGCTGCTCGCCGCTGGTGCCGCCGGACTCGGGTCCCGAGGTGTGGCGCGAGATCGCCGCGCTGCAGGGCCTGCGCGGGCGGCGGTGGGCGGTCGAGGGCGTGAAGTTCATGCTGGACGGCACCATCGACAACGGCACCGCCTGGCTGGAGGAGCCGGACTGCTACGGCGAGAACCGCAGCGCGGTGTGGACCGACCCGGCCGCCTACCGGGCGGCGGTCGCGTTCTTCGCCGCGCGCGAGATCCCCACCGCGACGCACGCGATCGGCGACCGCGCGGTCCGCTTCGCGCTCGACACCATCGCCGAGGCGGGCGCCGGGCCGTCGGCGCCGCACCGGATCGAGCACGTCGAGACCATCCCGGACGAGACCGTCGCCCGCTTCGCCGCGCTCGGCGTGGTGGCGAGCATGCAGCCCATCCACGGCACCAGGCACACCCGCGCCGACCTGAGCGACAACTGGTCGGTCAGGCTCGGCCCCGAGCGCGCGGCACGCGGCTGGCGCTGCCGTGACCTGCGCGAGCGCGGCGCGGTCGTGGCGCTCGGCTCCGACTGGCCGATCGGCTGCGCCGACCCGCGGATCCTGCTGGCCGACACGCAGTTGCGCCGCCCGGTCGAGCGGCCGGGGACCGCCCCGGTGCAGCCGGCGCAGGGGCTCACCGCGCGCATGGCCTACGAGGGCCTGACCACGCACGCCGCGCTCGCCGCCGGCCGGGCCGGCAGCCAGGGCCGCATCGCGCCCGGCTACGACGCCGACTTCACCGTCTTCGCCGAGAATCCTCTCGGCCTCACGCCCGAGCGGCAGGCCGGGAACCCGGTGCTGGCCACGGTCGTCGACGGCCGTGTGCAGCACGGCTGAACACCGATCAAAAGGACACCATGAACCCCGAAAGACACCATGTCGCCGTGAGCGCGGCCGACCCGTTCGAGCGTGGCAAGGAGCGCGGCGACCTGCTGCGGGCCGAGCTGCCCGGCGGGCTCGCGTTCTACCTGGAGCTGTTCGGCCTGGCCGGGCTGAGCGAGGGCCGGGTGCGCGACGACGCGCTGCGCACCGCCGACGTGATCGGCGCCGTCCGGCCCCGGCTGCTGGCGGAGCTGGACGGCGTGGCCGCCGGCGCCGGGCTCGACCCCTGGCAGGTGTACGCGCTCAACGCGCGTACCGAGATCCTGGCGCAGAGCGGCGCCGGGCGGCCCGGCGAGTGCTCGACCATCGTGCGCCGGCTGGAGCCGCACGCCGTGCCGCGCACGTTCGGCGTGCAGACCTGGGACTGGCACGTGGAGCTGGCGCCGTACTGGCACACGCACGAGGTGCGCGGCGGGCATGACGGCGGGTACGACGTCGTCGGGCTGACCGAGCACGGCATCCTGGGCAAGGTCGGCGTCAACAGCGCCGGTCTCGCGCTGCACTTCAACATCCTCGGCCACCGCGCGGACGGGGTCGGCGGCGTCCCGGTGCACGTGCTGGCCGCGCTGGTGCTGGAGGAGGCCGGGTCGGTGGCCGAGGCGCTCGACCTGGTGCGGTCGACGCCGGTCAGCGCGTCGAGCTCGTTCACGCTGTTCGACGCCGACACGGCGGTGACCACCGACATCACGCCGGTCGGGGTGTTCCCGGTGGAGCCGATCGGCGGGACGCTCATCCGCACCAACCACTTCCTGTCGCCGGCGCCCCGCGACGGCGAGAAGAACGAGCTCTACCAGCCGGACTCGGGCGAGCGTTACGACCTGGTGGCCGACCGGCTGGCGCGCCGGCCGGAGCCGCGCGACCCGGACGCGCTGCTCGCCTTCCTGTACTCCGGTCCCGGCCAGCCGCCGCTGTGCTGCGTGCCCGACATGACGCTGCCGCCGGGCGAGCGCTGGGCGACGCTGGCCACGATCACGCTCGAACCGGCGAGCCGCACCGCCAGGGTCGCGGACGGCTCGCCGATGGAGGCCCGCGACAGGCCGTGGCGCACGCTCACGGCCTGACCGGCGCGGCTCACCCCTTCAGCGCGCCCGCCATCAGGCCGCGCATGAAGAACCGGCCGAGCAGGACGTAGATGACCATGGTCGGGACGGAGGCCAGGATGGCGGCGGCCATCTGCTGGCTGTAGGGGGTCGCCTGGGCGCCCGCGATGTTGTTCAGCATGACCGTCGCGGGCCAGCTCTGCGGCCCGGTCAGGAAGACCGCGAACAGGAAGTCGTTCCAGAGCGAGGTGAACTGCCAGATGACGACCACCGCGATCGCGGGCCCGGAGACCGGCAGGACGACCGACCAGTACGTGCGCAGCAGCCCGGCCCCGTCCACCCGGGACGCCTCGATGATCTCGTCCGGGATGGTCACGTAGTAGTTCCTGAAGATCAGCGTGCAGATCGGGATGCCGTAGACCACGTGCGCGAGCACCAGGCCGGGGATGCCGCCGTAGAAGACGCCCTGCAGCCCGGTCAGGTCGTTCAGCCCGACCAGGAGCTGCACCAGCGGGATCATCACGCCCTGGTACGGGATGAACATGCCGAACAGGAAGAGGGTGAACAGCACGTCCGCGCCGGGGGAGCGCCATTTCGACAGCACGTAGCCGTTCATCGAGCCGAGCGCGCACGACAGCAGCGAGCCGGGCACGGCCAGCAGCACGCTGTTCCACAGTCCTGGCGAGAGCTTCTCCCAGGCGACCCGCCAGGCGTCCAGGGTCCAGGTCTGGGGCAGGTTCCAGGCCTGGCCGGGGTCGGCCTCGGTGAGCGGCTTGAAGCTGGTGGCCAGCAGCACGTAGATCGGGATCAGGAAGATCAGCACGAAGGCGATCAGCACCACGAACCGCACCGCGGTGAAGACGGGCCGCCGGGTGGCCACCGCGGTCATGAACGCCTCTCCTTACGCACGGACCAGATCAGGTACGGGATCACGAAGATCGCCACGCTGAGCACGATGTAGGAGGCGATCGTGGCGCCCTTGGCCGGGTCGTGGGAGTCGAACACGGCCACCCACATGAAGACGGCGGGCACGTCGGTGACGATCTGCTTGCCCGACACCGCCACGATCAGGTCGAAGACCTTGAGCGAGATGTGGCCCAGGATGATCAGCGCCGACAGGGTGACGGGCCGCAGCAGCGGCAGCACCACGTGCCGGTAGACGCCCCACTCGGTGCAGCCGTCGACGCGGGCGGCCTCGCGCAGTTCCTCGGGCACGCCGCGGAACCCCGCCAGGAACAGTGCCATGACATATCCGGACATCTGCCAGATCGCTGGGAGTGCCATGGCGGCCATGCCCCAGTCCGGGTCTCTGAACCACTGCCACTGCGGCAGCCCGACCGCGTCGAACAGCCGGTTCAGCCCGACCGCCCGCTCCCCCGTGCCGGAGTTCATCAGCCACCGCCACACGATGCCGGTCGCCACGAACGAGACCGCCATCGGGAACAGGTAGATCGCCCGGAACGTGCCCTCGCCCCTGATCCCCTTCTCCATCAGGAACGCCAGCAGCCAGCCCAGCAGCAACGCGCCCACCACGAACACGACCGTGAACACGATCGCGTGCTCGACCGAGAGGTGCCAGCGCGGCTGGTCCCAGATGTCGACGAAGTTCCGCAGCCCGACGAACTCGCCCTCGGAGACCTCGTCGTGCTTGTCGGTCATCGCCAGGCGGAAGTTCCAGCCGAGCATCCCGTACACGAAGACGCCGATCGCCACGATCGACGGTGCGACGAGGAGCAACCCAGGCAGCCAGGTGCGTGCCCGCCTCACAACCACTCCCTCCGCGAGTACGGCAGGCGCGCCGGCCTGCCGTACCCGTCCAGTACTCGTCCAGTACTCGGTCGGCGCTACTGGGCGTTGGCCTTGGCGGCGTCGGCCAGGGCCCGCTGCAGGGCCGCGACGTCCTTGCTCGCGATGAACAGCCCGACCGCCTCGTTGATCGAGGCCAGCCACGTCTGGTTCACCGACACGCCGTGCTGGATGGAGCCGGCCAGCTTGTTGCTCGACCAGTCCTTCAGCGCGTCGGCCAGGTAGTCGGTGTAGAGCGACTGGTCGGCGTCCTTGCGCGCGGGGATGCTGCCCTTCTTCGGGTTGAAGGCGTCCTGGCCCTCCTTGCTGGCCGCGACCTTGAGCCAGGCGAGCGCGCCGTCGCGGTTCTTGGCGCCCTGGGGCAGGGTGAAGCTGTCGGACAGCCACATGTAGGTGCCCTCGGTGCCGGGAGCCGGAGCCCAGTCGAAGTCCGTCTTCGACGTCTTGCCCAGGCCGCCGTCCGGCGGGTTGTGGAAGTAGCCGTAGGCCCAGTCGCCCATGATGTTGAAGGCGGCCTCGCCGTCGGCGACCTGCTTGGCGGCGGGCTGCCAGTCGTCCTGCGGGTCGCCCGCGTACGACATGATCGTCTTGAAGCTCTCCAGGGCCTTGGTGACCTGCGGGCCGCTCCAGTCGGCGCCCGGCTTGAACAGCGCGTTGTAGCCGTCGGTGCCGAGCGAGGCGAGCAGGACGTTCTCCAGCAGGTGCGTGACCGTCCACTCCGAGCCGATGGACAGCGGGACCTTGCCCTTGGCCTTGACCTTCTCCAGCGCCGCGACGAACTCCTCCAGCGTCTTGGGCGCCCCGGCCACGCCGGCGTCCTTGAGCACCGTCGGGTTGAACCACAACACGTTGGAACGGTGGATGTTGACCGGCACCGAGTAGATCTTGCCGTCCAGCGTGATCTGCTCGACGAGCTGGGCCGGGAAGACGTCCTTGAGCTTCAGCTCGTCGTAGAGCGAGGTGAGGTCCTCCAGGTCACCGGCCTTGATGTAGCCCTGCAGCTCGGCGCCCGCGTGTCCCTGGAAGGTGTCGGGCGGGGTGTCGGCCTGGAGCTTCGACTGCAGCAGCGCCTTGGCCTTGTCACCGGAACCACCGGCGACGGCCGCGTCGAAGAACGTCAGGTTCGGGTTCTTCGCCTCGAAGATCTTCCGCATGGCCTGCAGGCCGTCGGCCTCGCCTGGTCCCGTCCACCAGGAGAAGACCTCCACCTGCTTCTTCGCGTCGCCGCCGCCACCGTCTCCGCCGCCGCTACCACAGGCGGCCAGGCCCAGCACGCCCGCCATCGTGATCGCGACGGTCGCCAACCACCGTCGTCGCATTGCACACACCATCCCTTCGAGAACCCCGAGTGGTGAGAGGTGACAACGTTGTCAAGTCGATATGGGCCATCAACCCACTTCGCGCTCGGTCACGTCAAGGTGTGCGTGGGTAACAGGTCCGCATATTCCCCGCGGCGGGACGATCGGGGTCTGGCGGGAAAGACGATCGGCGTCTGGCGGGAAAACGGCCCAGAACGGCGGCTTTCCCGGTGGCCGGACGCGTTCCTGCGCTGCGAGTCTTCGTCCTGTCTGCACCCGAGGATCGGAGGACTCATGAAGCGGATCGTCATTTCGGCCGTCGCCGCGTTGTGCGTGGCGGGGGGCTTCGCCGCGCTGGCCGCGGCGCCGGCGAGCGCCGACAGCGTGCGCATCACCGCGGACGGCGGCGCGGCGACCGACAACCGTGACATGTGACTGACGGCCACTGTCGCAGGTGACGCGTGCCTGACTCGGACGTCATGTCGCGTGCCTGACTCGGACGTCATGTGGCGTGCCTGACTCGGACGTCATGTCGCGGCGCGGCGGGGACGCGCGCCACCCCTCGCGCGTCCTCGCCGCTCTCCCCGCGCCCGGCCGGCTCCGGGGAGGCCTCCGGCCGCCTTGCTAGGCTGCCCGCATGCCCGCGATCCTCAACCCGGGGGCCGGGCGGCACAAGTTCGACTACCGTGCCGCGCAACCCGCGCGAGCACTCGGCGCCTTCGTCGACCACTACTGGTTCGTCTCCTGGGACCTGCGCGGGCAGGAGCCCTACGAGCAGCAGGTCCTGCCTTATCCGGCGGTCCACCTGACCTTCAAGGAGAACCGGTGCCGGGTCGCCGGGGTGCCGCGGGGCAGGTTCTCCGAGGTGCTGAGCGGGGCGGGCCGGGTGTTCGGCGTCCGGTTCCTGCCTGGCGGATTCCGTCCTTTCCTCGGGGCGTCCGTGTCGTCGATCACCGACCGGTTCCTGCCCCTCGACGCCGTCTTCGGCACCGCCGCGCACGACCTCGCCGCCGCCGTGCTCGCGGCCGACGACGTCTCCGCCGTATCGATCATGGACGACTTCCTGTCCGCCCGGGCGCCGGCCCGGCCGCTTCCCGCCGCCGAGCTGGCCGCCACGGTGGTCGGACGCATCGCCGCCGAGCCCCGGGTCACCCGCGTCGACGTCCTGGCCGGCGAGGTGGGCCTGACCGTCCGGCAGTTGCAGCGGCTGTTCGCCGAGTACGTCGGCGTCGGCCCGAAGTGGGTGATCCGCCGGTTCCGGCAGCACGAGGCGGCCGCCCGCGCGGCGTCCGGCGTCAAGCTCGACCTGGCCCGGCTCGCGAGCGAGCTCGGCTACAGCGACCAGGCGCATCTGAGCCGCGACTTCAGCGGCATCGCCGGGCTGCCTCCCTCCCGTTACGCGGAGGCGGAGCTTGAATCGCCGCCGGCCAGGTAGGCGCGCGGGACGGGGGGTGAACCGCCCGTCCCGCGCGTTTTCACGGGACGGGACGCCGGAACCTGCGGCGGTAGGACCGCGGCGGCACGCCGTGGCGTTTGACGAACCCTTCGCGGAAGACCGCCGCCGTGTTGTAGCCGACCAGCCGGGAGATCTGCTCGACGCCCAGATCGGTGGTCTCTAGGAGCACCTCGGCCCGCTCCATCCGCTGGGCCTGCAGCCAGGAGTAGGGAGTGGAGCCGGTGGCCGCCTTGAACCGCCTGGCGAAGGTGCGCTCGCTCATCAGCGCCCGCCTGGCCAGCTCCCCGTTCGACAAGGGCTGGTCGAGGTTGGCGCGGGCCCACTCCATCACCTTCACGAGCTGGTCGTCGCGACCGGGCCTGGCCGCGTGCGGCGGGCGGTCGTCGTCGCGCTGCCACACCACGACCAGGTGCGGGGCGGGCCATCGTGTCCGGCCGGGCCAGGAGACGCAGCGCGTCCGGATGTTCATCCGTCTCGTCGGATTCCTCATGCCGGCGCCGTCCCCGCGAGTTCGGCGACGGTGGACGCCACCTGGTCGACCTCGTCCTCGGTGTTGTAGTAGTGGGGCGAGACGCGCAGGCACCAGTCGACGTCCTTGTCGCCGAAGTCGAACTGGGCCAGTTCGCGGAAGCTGAGCGCGGAGTTGATGCCGCGCGCGTCCATCGCGGCCTTGAACGGCTGCGCCTGCCAGCCCTTGATCTCGAACGTGACCAGCGCGCCCAGCGTCGGCCCGTGATCCAGCACCCGCACCCCCGGGATCACCGTCAGCCGCTCGCGCAGCCGCGCGGCCAGTGCGGGGGTGCGGCGGGAGATGGCCTCCACACCGACCCGCCGGGCGTAGCGGACGGCCTCCGCGCAGCCGAGCACGCTCGCGTACGGGAACTCCCAGTCCTCGAACCTGGCCGCGCTCTCCAGCGGCTGGTAGCGGTCCTGCGCGACCCAGCGCGAGCCGTACATGTCGATGAACAGCGGCTCGTAGCCCGCGTCCAGCACCCGGTCCGAGACGTACAGGAAGCCGGAGCCGCGCGGGCCGCGCAGGAACTTGCGGCAGGTCGCGGTGAGCAGGTCGCAGCCGATCTCGGCCACGTCCACCGGGTACTGGCCGACCGACTGGCAGGCGTCGACCAGATACAGCAGGCCGAGTTCGCGGCAGTGCGCCCCGATCTCGGCGACCGGCTGCACCAGGCCGGAGTTGGTGGGGATGTGCGTGGCGCTGACCAGCCTGGGCCGGTGCTCGCGCATCAGCGCGGCCATCGCGGCCACGTCCACGCCGCCCTCGGGCAGGTCGGGGGCGTGCACGATGCGGACGCCGAACCGCTTGCGCAGCGACAGGAACGCGATCTGGTTGGAGATGAAGTCGTTGCGCGTGGTCAGGATGACGTCGCCGGACTCGAACGGGATCGCCGACAGCGCGGTGGAGTAGGCGTGGGTGGCGCTGGTGGCGAAGGCGATGTTGCCGGGCCCGCAGTTGATCAGCGCGGCCAGCTCGGTGTAGAAGCCGTGCACCTGTTCGGCCCGGGCGGCCGACGCCTCGTAACCGCCGATCTCCGCCTCCAGGCGGAGGTGGCCGAGCATGGATTCCAGCACGGGGGTGGCCAGCAGGCCGCAGCCGGCGTTGTTGAAGTGCACGACCCGCTCACAGCCAGGGGTGTCGGCGCGCAGGGCCAGAAGCGTTTCCCGGTTGAACTCAGAAGCGCTATTAGCATCTCTCATGTAGGAGAATAGCACTTCTGACAAACTCGCCACCGCAACCGCCCCCCTCACCGCAACCGCCCCCCCTCAC
>NZ_JABCPZ010000270.1 GCF_013283785.1 Nonomuraea antri | reverse complement strand
GTCGCCGGGCGTCCAGCGGACGTCGAACCACCACTGGAGCATGCCGTCCCCGGCCGGGATCATGCCGCAGGCGCCCTCCGGTCCTGTGATCATGAGGTGCAGGTGGGTGCGGGCCAGGTCGATGTCGATCCGGCTGAGCGCCTGCCAGGTGCCGAAGGTGGCGGTCCTGATCGGCACGTCGCCCCACAGCGCCCGCCGGACCACCGAGTGGTGTCCGTCGGCGCCGATGAGCAGGTCTCCGGTGGCCGTCGAGCCGTCGTCGAAGGTCACCGTGACCCGGTCGGCGTCCTGGGTCACGCTCCGGCAGGCCGTGCCGTACGCGATCAGGTCGGCGGGCAGCCCGTCCGACAGGCGTTCGAGCACCAGGCGGCGGGAGACCGACTTGTTCGGGAAGCCGAAGCGTTCGGCCGCGTGCGCCATGTCGGAACGCATGCGCAGCCTGCCGTCCGAGGTCAGCGCGTCGATCCGGTCGAAGCGGCCGCCGGCGCCGTCCAGGCTGACGCCGAGATCGTCCAGGACGGCGGCGCCGTTGCTGAAGATGCTCAGCCCCGCACCGCCCGTGCGCAGGGACGGCGCCTGCTCGAAGATCCGCACCCGGTGCCCGGCGGACAGCAGGCTCCGGGCGACGGCCAGACCGCCCACTCCGGCACCGATCACCAGCACGTCCATATTTCCTCCAAAACGAAGTAACTCCGAATCAAAGATACATCGAAGTGAAGTACATTGGGCAAGGTGATCGACAAGCACCCAGAAGAGGACGTCTTCCGCGAATTCCTGATCGCCGTCATGCTGCACATCGAGGCCATCGCCGACCGGCTGGGCGTGCACCATGTGGACGTCGCCGCCCTGATCCTGCTGGAGATGCGCGGGCCGCTCCCGGTCGGGGCGATCTCCGAGGAGCTGGGGCTGCCGTCCGCCTCCACCACCCGGCTCATCGACCGGCTGGAGAAGGCCGGCTACGTCCGGCGGGTGCGCGGCGAACGCGACCGCCGCATGGTCACCGTGGAGCTGATCGAGAGCGGCATGGCCGAGTACGACGCCACCCGCGACACCTCCGAGCGGCACCTGTACGCGATCCGCGAGCAGTACACGCCGGAGCAGGTGCCGCTGATGCTGAGCATGCTCACCGGCGTCGCCCGCGCCTACCGCTCGGCGACCAGGGAGCTGCGCGGGCCACGCGACTGAATAGAACGTTCGTCCTAGTCCTGTGCTACCTTCACTCTAAATAGAACGTTCGATCTAGAGGAGTGCTGGATGAGCAGGCAGGAGTTGACCTTCATCGGACTCGGCCCGATGGGGCAGGCCATGGTGCGCGCGTTCCTCGGCAAGGGCCACCGGGTGACGGTCTGGAACAGGACGGCGAGCAGGGCCGACGCGCTGGTCGCCGAGGGCGCGGTCCTGGCGCCGTCGGTGCGCGACGCGCTGGCCGCGAGCGAGCTGGTGCTCTTGAGCCTGACCGACCACCAGGCGATGTACGACATCCTCGGCCAGGCCCCCGAGGCGCTGGCGGGCAGGACCATCGTGAACCTCAGCTCCGACACGCCGGACAAGTCCCGGCGGGCGGCGGAGTGGGCGGCGGGCCACGGCGCCCGGTACCTGACCGGCGGGGTGAACTCCGCGCCCTCGGGCATCGGCGCGCCGGAGTCCTTCACCTTCTACAGCGGCCCCGAGGACGTCTTCGCCGCACACAAGGACACGCTGGAGGTGATCGGCGGGACCGACTACCGGGGCGCGGACCCCGGCCTGGCCGCCCTGTTCTACCAGCTCCAGCTCGACATCTTCTGGACGACCACGCTGTCCTGGCTGCACGCCGTGGCCGTCGCCGAGGCCAACGGCATCACCGCCGCCGACCTGCTGCCCTACGCCTCGGGCACGCTGGCCTCGATGCCGGACTTCCTCGGCTTCTACACCCCGCGCCTGGACGCCGGGAACTTCTCCGGCGAGGTCGAACGGCTGTCCATGGGCGTGGCGAGCGTCGACCACGTGGTCGAGACCGCCAGGGACGCGGGCGTCGACACCGCGTTGCCGGCCGCCGTCCTGGAGGTCTTCCGGCGCGGCATGGCGGCGGGCCGGGCCGGCGACAGCGCCACCAGCCTGCTGGAGATCCTCAAGCGGCCCGCCGCGTGAACGCCGCGTGAACGCCGCCGAGGCCCCGGCACGCGCCGGGGCCTCGGCCGGTCAGTGGCGGAGGTCACGTGCGCGGATGTCACATTCGCCGCGCGCCCGGCGTCTTATGGGCATGAGATCGCGCACGGACCACTGGTCGTTCCTGCTCGGTGAGATCGCGTTGTACTCCCTGGCGGTGCTCTTCGTCACCGGGGCCGGGCTGATGGTGTTCTACGACCCGGACATGACTCTGGTGACCTACGACGGCGTGTACGCCCCGCTGCGTGACGTGCCGGTCAGCCAAGCCTTCGCCTCCACCATGGAGATCAGCCTGGAGGTGCGCGGCGGGCTGCTGATCAGGCAGGTTCACCACTGGGCCACGCTGGTCTTCATCGCCGCGGTCTGCCTGCACCTGCTGCGCCTGTTCTTCACCGGCGCCTTCCGCCGCCCGCGCGGCCTGAACTGGCTCATCTGGGTCGGCCTGCTCCTGACCGGGATGGCCGCCGGCGTCACGGGCGGCATCCTGCCCGACGACCTGCTCTCGGGCGGCAGCCTGGGGCTCATCCAGGGCATCACCCAGTCCATCCCCTTCGTCGGCACCTGGCTGACCGGGCTGCTGTTCGGCGACGCCGTGCCCGGCGACCAGGTCATCCCGCTGTTCTACTGGCTGCACGTGCTGGCGCTGCCGCTGGTCATGGCCGGGCTGTTCGCGGCCAGGCGGTGGCTGCTGCGGCGGCACGGCGCCACGCACTACCCGGGCGCGGTGCGCGTGTCGCGGCTGGGCTCGCTCATGCTGTTCGCCGCGACGGCGGGCGTGCTCACGGTGCTCGGGGCCGTGGTCCAGATCAACCCCATCTGGCTGTACGGGCCGAACCGCCCGGGAACCATCAGCGCGGGCGCCGTCCCCGACTGGTACATGGGCTTCCTGGACGGCGCCATCCGCATCATGCCCGGCTGGGAGCCGGTGATCGCGGGGCATCCGCTGACCTTGTCCGTGCTGATCCCGGCGCTGGTCGTGCCCGGCGCCTTCTTCACCCTGCTGGCCGCCTATCCGCTGATCGAGCGCAAGCTGACCGGCGACCGCGGCCTGCACCACACGCTGGAGCGGCCGCGTGACGCCGCCGTGCGGACCGCGATCGGGGCGGCCGGGATCACGTTCTACGGGCTGCTGTGGGCGGCCGCCGCCAACGACCAGCTCGCCCACCACTTCCATCTGTCGCTGTTCGCGGTCACCTGGTTCTTCCGCGTCGCCGTCGTCATCGGGCCGATCGTGGCCTTCGAGCTGACCCGCCGGATCTGCCTGGCGCTGCGCTGGCAGGAGGCCGAGACGAAGTCGCACGGGGTGGAGACGGGCGTCATCGTCCGGGCGCCGGGCGGCGGGTACGCCGAGGTCGTCCGCGACTTCGACCGGCGGCTGCCGTCGGGGACCTGACGGTTCCCGCGGCCTGGGTTCAGTCCCACCAGCCGCCGACGACCTCGATCCCCTCGCTCTCCAGGGCGCGGTGCCAGACCGGATCGCGGAGCAGCCTGGTCTCCCAGGCTCGCACCACGCCGTCCGGTCCGGTGACCGCGTCCTCGCGCGAGGGGTGCAGGAACAGCTCGCTGACGCCCTCGGGGAGCGCGGCCAGCCGGCGCAGGTAGTCCTCGCGCAGGTGCTCGTAGGCGCCGAGCTCGGCCGCGGTGCGGCGGTTGGTGGCGATCGTGCGCGGGACGGCCACGCCGAGCGCGTCGGCGAGCGCGACGGCGCGTTCGTGCTCGGCGGCGAGCGGCGGCGGCAGCGGCCCGCCGAAGTACGGCCCGGGGTCACGCGGCAGCCGGAAGGCCAGGCCGTGGCGGGCGCACCAGTGCAGCGTCTCCGCGAGCCAGGACCGGCCGTGCAGCCCGTAGAGGGTGCCGGCGTGGGAGTCGGCCGCCACCGGCGACAGTTCCCTGTCGCGCATCCAGCGCAGCTGGGCGTCGGCCTCGCGCAGCACGTCGTGGGCCTCGCCCCGGGCGCCGAGCGCGTACGGGTCGGCGCTGAGCGTGCCGTCCGGCTCGGTGAGGCTCGGCCCGTCGGTGAGCGGCCGCCAGCGCGGCAGGTCGCGTTCGCCCGTGAGCGTGACGTGCACGCGCGGCACGACGGCGGACTGCGCGATCTGCTTGGTGGCCTGCTCGGCGGCGGGTGAGACGCAGATGAGCGTGGTGGCGGAGACGTGGCCCTCGGCCAGCAGTTCGGCGATGACGTCGGTGGTGCCCTGCTCGCGGCCGAGGTCGTCGGCGGTGATCACGACGCGGCGGGTCATCGGGGGCGCTCCGCGGCGGGCGCGTCCACGGGGCCTGGGGGCGGCGGTTCGACCGGCTCGGCGGCGTCGGGCGGCGTCTCGATCGGGACCGAGATGAACCGCGCCGCGACCGCGCCGATCGTCGTCAGCACGAACGGGTACACGCATAAATACATACGGAACGCGAGCCCGGGGTCGCCACCCGGGTCCGTTCCCGAGTTGTAGCCGAAGAACACGCCGAGCGAGGTGAGCGCGAGCCCGATCACGACTCCGTTGAGCCGGGTGAAGAAGCCGAACGCGGACAGGAAGAGCCCTTCGCGGTGCTCGCCGTTGCGTGCCGCGTCGGCGTCCAGGACCCGGGCCACGATGAGGTCGTTGGTCGCGAGCATCCCCGACCAGCCGGCCCCGAGCAGCACCCCGGCGGCGATCGCGGTGCCGAGGCCGGTGGCGAAGAACAGGGCCGCGAAGCCGGCGGCGAGCACCGCGAAGGCCAGCCGCCACGTCCACAGCGCGCCGCGCCGCGCGACGACGCGGGTCCACACCGCCAGGCCTGCCGCGGAGACGAGGATGACGATGCCCTGCAGGTAGAGCGCGTTCGCGACGTGCAGTCCGAGCGAGTAACGCACGTAGAGCTGGATGCCGGCCAGGACGAGCGCCATGGCCATCCCGTAGCAGGCGCCGGTGAGCCCGACCGTCCAGAACATCCGGTTGCGCACGATCGACCAGAGGCTGGGCAGCAGCAGCGGCCGCTCGCGGGTGGCGTAGCGGGGGTTCTCGCGCGCGCTCAGCGCCATGAACGCGATCACCGCGAACGCGATCACGCCGTAGATGATCGCGGTGATCTGGAAGCCCTGGGTGGAGCGCTCGGTGCCGAACACCTCCGTGGTGAGCAGCGGGGTGACCGCGAGCGAGATCACCAGCGCGACGAGCTGGAAGCCCTGGCGCAGCGCGTTGGCGACGGCGCGGTCGCGCTCCCTCGGGTACAGCTCGGGCAGCAGCGCGCCGTAGTTGGCGTTGAGCATCGAGTCGAAGGCCTCGCACAGGATCGCGAACACCGCGAACCAGAGCAGCAGGCCGAGCCCGTCGAGCGAGGCCGGCGCGGAGAAGAAGCCGATCATGCAGGCGGCCAGCATCGGCGCGCCGACCAGCAGCCAGGGCCGGCGTCTGCCGAACCGGCTCCTGGTGCGGTCGGACAGGTGGCCGAGCACCGGGTTGTCGATCGCGTCGATGATCGCGTAGATCACCATGACCGCGCCGTAGGCGCGTACGTCGAGCCCGAGGATGTCGACGTAGAACAGGATCGTCGACCCCTTGATCATGTTGATCGGGATGGAGGTGCCGAACATGCCGACGGCGTAACGCCACGCGGGGGTCCGCGCCGGGGCCGCGGCCGGGGCGGGCTGGGACACGCGATCACCTTCCTTGCTGACGGCGACGCTGTGCGCGGCGGCCGCCGACCGGCGCTCCGGGCACGCCGAGAGCATTCCCGGCCGTGCCGCGAACTACGCCACGCGACGGCCGCGCGGGCCCGTCCGGCGCGGCCGGGGCCCCGCCGGTGTCAGGTCGTGCCCGGCCGGTGTCAGGTCGTGCCCGGGCGGACGATGCCCGACTCGTAGGCCAGCACCACCGCCTGCACCCGGTCGCGCAGCCCCAGCTTGCGCAGGACCTGGGCGACGTGGGTGCGTACGGTGGCCTCGCCGACCCCGGCCCGCTCGGCGATCTCCCTGTTGGACAGCCCGCGCGCCATCATGAGCAGCACGTCGTGCTCGCGCTCGGTGAGCGTGGCCAGCTCCGGCGGCGGCTTCAGCACCGGGCTCGCGGCGAAGGACGTGATCACCCGCATGGTCACCGCCGGGTCGATGAGCCCGTCCCCGGCCGCCGCCACCCGGATCGCCTCGACCAGGTGCTCGGGCGGCGAGCTCTTCAGCAGGAACCCGTTGACGCCGGTACGCAGCGCCTGGTGCAGGTTCTCGTCGCTGCCGAACGTCGTCAGCATCACGACGCTGGGCGCGACGGGGTCGGCGAGCAGCGTGCGGGCGACCTTCAGCCCGTTCATGCCCGGCATGACGAGGTCGAGCAGCAGCACGTCGGGGCGCTCCCGGCGGGCGACGGCGACGGCCTCGGTCCCGTCGGCCGCCTCGCCGACCACCTCGATGCCGTCGGCGCTCTCCGCGACCAGCCGCAGCCCCGCTCTGATCATGGCGTGGTCGTCGGCGATGACCAGTCTGATCGTCATCGGGGGTTCCCGGTGTTCACGTGCACGGGGCCGACCCTATCCGGGCCGGGGACCCGCCCACCTCGGTGGAGACGCGGAACCGGTCCGTCCACGCCTCCGCCGCCCGGCGGAGATCCTCTCCCCCGGACGGCGGGTCGCTGCTACATGTCAGGCCTTGTACTCGGGGTAGCCGTAGCCGACCACCTGGGACTTGGGACGCACGCGCTCCTCGACCTTGCCGTTGCCGGTGTTGCCCTCGATCGCGGTGATCGTGCCGTCGCCGTTGTCCTGCTTCACCAGGCCGACGTGGTCGATGCTGCTGATCGAGCGGTCGTCCCAGGAGTAGAAGACCACGGCGCCGGGCTTGGCCGCGTCGCCCCAGCGCCCGTTCGACTCGAACCACTTGGCGTAGGTGACGGTGTAGGCGTCCCAGCCGACGGTGGGCCGGGCGCCGGCCTGCTCGCCCACCCAGGAGACGAACATGGCGCACCAGGGGGCGTTGGCGTAGGCGGTCAGGCTGCCGCCGTCGCGGGCGACGGTCTCCTTGGCCCGCTGCGAGGCCATGTACCAGCTGTGGAACGGGGTGCCGCCGCCGGCGGCGTTCTCGCTGACGCCGACCTGCGACTCGGCGATCTTCAGCACGGACTGCGCGGTCACCTGGCCGGCGTCCTTCTGCTCGACGCTCCGCGCCGCCGCGATGGCCGGGGTACGGGCCTCGGACTCCTGGTCGGCGAAGGCGGGGGCGGCGGCGAGCGCGGCCACGGTCACGATGCTCGCGCCGACGGCGAAACGGATGAGGTTGGCGGGCTTACCGGCACGGGTGAAGGCGTTGCTGGTCATCAGAGGTGTCGCTCCTTGCTTCCATGCCGCCTACCGGGTTAGCTGACGGGTTCGGGAGTGGAAGTCCCCTACGGCGCGTGAGAGCGCCGATTCACCCCAACTGAAGTGGGTCCCCGGTTCCGCGCTGAAGGCGGATTCGGCGGCCGCGTCACGCGTGACACGCGAAGGTGTTCGCACGGGTGGGACGCGGTCTCGGACATGCGTACGTGGGTTCGGTGCGTTGCACGCAGCCCGGACGTACGCCGTAACTGCCATCGAAGGTATGCGGATGGCATAGAGCAGGGCAAGTGACCCCCGGCCGGACGCCGCGTGAGGCCCTGCCAGACAGGCGATCCGGGGGCCCATCCTTTACCTTGGCCAGCCTTGAGCGATATGTCCGCTTTGTAGCTGTTTGACTTGTATCTACCGATCTGGTAGCTTTAAGTGTTCAGGGCGACGGACAGCCATCGCGTTCGTTTGCCCGTTCATTGCCCGGACCGCGCCACTCGTGCGCGGCCGCCGAATCCACGCTCGCGTGGAACCGGGGACCCACTCCTTCGGGGTGAATCGGCGCGATCACGCGCCGTAGGGCACTTCCCAGCCCGAACCCGTCAGCTAACCCGGTAGGCGGTATGGAAGCTAGGAGCAAACCCTTCATGCGCGTCACCACCAGGCTCACCCATGCCCTGCTCGGCCTCGCCGTCACCACCGGCACCCTGGCCACGGCGGCCACCGCCGCCACAGCGGCCCCTTCCGACATGCACCGCGACACCAACGGCCCGGCCGTGTCCAGCACGGCGGCGTACCTGGTCGACGCCAAGACCGGTGAGGTCCGCTTCAGCAAGCAGGCCGACACCCGCCGTCCGGTGGCCAGCATCACCAAGGCGATGACCGCCTACACGGTGCTCCAGCAGGCCAAGCCGACGGACAAGGTCAAGGTCACCGCCGAGGACGTGCGTTACGCGTCCCAGGGCGGCGCGTCGGTCGCGCACCTGCGCGCCGGTGACACGCTCACCGTCGAGGACACCCTGTACGCGCTGATGCTGCCCTCGGGCGCCGACGCCGCGCACGTGCTGGCCCGCACCTACGGCCCGAGCGTCAAGACGTTCGTCGCGGAGATGAACGCCAACGCCGCCAAGCTCGGCATGAAGAACACCCAGTACGTCAACGCCGACGGCATGCCGTACCAGGGTGGCGGCTACTCCACCGCCCGCGACCAGGTGGCCCTGGCCAAGGCGGTCCTGGACAACCCGACGCTGAAGAAGATCACCTCCACCAGGTACCACTCGGTGCCGTCCACCTCGGAGCACCGCTCCTACGCGTGGAAGAACACCAACCGCCTGCTCGGCAGCGCCGGCGCGCTCGGCGTGAAGACCGGCTACACGCGCGCGGCCGGCTACACGCTGGCCTTCGCCGCCGAGCGTGACGACAGCCTGCTGGTCGGCGTGGTGCTCGGCGCCCCCAGCTCGGGCCAGCGTTTCCAGAACGCCGAGACCCTGCTGGACTGGGCCGCGGCGAGCGACGCCGCCAAGTAGGCGCGTAGCAGCGCGCCACCGGCTCACCAGGGGCCCGGCTCATTCAGAGCCGGGCCCTTCGTGCGGTTCGATCGGCGGGTCGGCGTACGGGCCGCCCGCCTCGGGCCCGGCGCGGGCGGCCGCCTCCGGGGTGACCCGCAGGGCGTACAGGCCGGACTCCGGGTCGACGGCGATCAGGCCGTAGTCGGGGTCGACGTCCTGCTCGTCCAGGCCCAGCGCCGCCATCGCGTCGGCGAGCCCGGCCGCCGGGCCCAGGCGCACGGTGATCAGGACCATGGTTCCGGCACCGCTCAGGCGGCGCGCTCGTCGTGCTTGCGCAGCGCCGCCACCAGCGCGGGCGCGTTGACGATGCCGTAGCCGTAGTCGTGGTCGAAGCCCACCGTGCTGCGGTCCTCCGCGGTGCGGTGCAGCAGCGTACGGAGCTGGGCGGGCGACAGCCGCGCGGCCGAGTGCCTGGTCCGCAGCGCGGCCACCACGCCGGCCGCGATCGGGCAGGAGGCGGACGTGCCGGTGTCGGCCTGGCCGGCCCCGGTGGCCTCCGAGCCGAGGAAGTGGGTGTAGGCGCTGATGTCCGGCTTGTTGTCGGCGAGCCTGGCCGGGCCCTGCGAGGAGTAGCCGACGCGCTCGCCGTGGACGTCGACGCCCGCGACCGTGATCACCTGCGGGTGCCCGTTGGCGCCGATGATGTCGTCCACTCCGCAGCGGCGGTCGGGGCAGTCGCGGCCGCAGTTGCCCGCGGAGAACAGGATGTCCGCGCCGGCCCGCTCCAGGCTGGCCACCATGACGTTGAACGGGTGCCTCGGGTTGTCGGTGAAGTTGCCCGGCTGGCCCGGGCGGAAGTCGTCCTGGTCGTCGCGGAACAGTCCCCAGCTGTTGCTGATCACCAGCGCGCGTGAGCGTTCCGGCATGCCGGTCAGGACCGTGCGCAGGTGGGAGTAGGCGGCCAGGGCGTCGGACAGCACCCCGCCGATCGTGCCCTTGCTGCTGCGCAGGACGGCGACGTCCAGCAGGGTGGAGGCGCGGGCGGCGATCTGCGCGTCGAACGCGCACATGCTGCCGTGGCCCGTCGGCCACGCGCCTGGGCTGCCGTTCGCGCCCGGCGGGGTCCAGCTCCGGCCGGCGTCGACGCGCACCTCGCGGCCGAGCTTGGCGGCGACGTGCTCCTTGTCGATGCCGCCGTCCACGATGGCCAGGTGCACGCCTTCGCCGTCGTAGCCGGCCTCGTGCAGTTCGCGGACGCCCAGCAGGCGTTCGACGTCGTGCCAGTCGCCGACCGGGCCGGAGTCTCCGCAGGTCACGTGGTGGTGGATGGGTGGGTCGGCGAAGACGCCGGTGACCTCGCGCACCGCCGAGGACAACGCGGACAACTGGGCTGGGACGTCGTCGTCGGAGATCTCGCCGCGGATGAGCACGGTGGCGTCGTCCGGCGTGAGCGAGAAGTCGAGGAGCGAGGCGAGCGAGGACAGCAGGCCGCCGCCGCGCGGGGAGCGCGGCCGGGGCAGGGCCACGGGGGCGAAGGCCCGGTCGATGAGGACGCCGGGCAGGTCGCCGACCACGTCGGCGACATGGGAGACCACGCCGGGGTCGATCACCGAGGCGACCACGTCGGGGTCGGGACGAAGCTGGATCAGGACGCGCACAGATCTCACCTGCTTGTGTTCGAGTAACGGGAACAGGGCCGGTGAGGGGGTGAGGGACGCGACCCCGATGGCGAAGAGTAATCTTCTCAATACAGAACGTAACCAGAGTGGTGAGGGTGACACCTGACCCTTTGGTTACGGTGACCTGTCCTCCGGTTGCCTTTTCCAGCATTGGTGTCATTTGCCACTGAAATCCCGGAAGATCGCGTCATGCGGGCATTACTGACCGGGCTGCTCGCCGCACTCCTGCTGCTCCTGGCGAGCTCCTGCGGCGCGGCCGCCCCCGACGACTCCGCACTGCCGCCCGCCCACCCGGCGCTGCGGGCCGAGCTGCTGCGGATGCTCAAGCTCGACCAGGAGGTACGGACGCTGGACGCCGCCCAGGAAGACTGGGACAGGGTCGAGAAGGCCAACACGGACCGGATGCGCCAGATACTCGACGCGCACGGCTGGCCCGGCCACGAACTGGTCGGCAAGGACGGCGCGCACGCCGCCTGGGCGCTCATCCAGCACGCGGATCGCGACCTCGACCTGCAGCGGCGCGGCCTGGCGCTGATGCGCGCGGCGGTGCAGGACGACGACGCCGACCCGTCGGACCTGGCGTACCTGATCGACCGGGTACGGGTCGCCGAGAAGAAGCCGCAGGTGTACGGCACGCAGTGGGAGACCGACGCGACGGGCGCCTGGCGGCCGCGTACGCCCATCGAGAACGAGGCCCAGGTCGACGAACGACGCGCGGCGGCCGGGATGAAGCCGTTGCGGGAGTACCTGAAGGAGCTCCAGTCCGTCCAGTGAGCGGTGGTTCGTGCTCTGGCGGGGAGACTCAGGCGTGGAAGCTGCCGCCGGCGTCGAGGGTCAGGCTGTTGCCCGTCAGGTAGGTGAAGTCCGGCGAGGCCAGCGCGAGCGCTCCGACGGCGATCTCGTCCGGGGTGGCCATCCGGCGCAGCGTCGGCACGTTGTCGCGGCCCCAGATGGCCGCCATCCGGTCCCAGACCGCGTCGGGCAGGTCAAGCGCGTTGGCGACCCCGCGGACCAGCTCGGTGTTGGTCGTTCCCGGGATGAGCGTGTTGACCCGGATGTTGTACTTCGCGTAGTCGAAGGCCGCGCAGTTGGCCAGCCCGAGCAGCCCGTGCTTGGAGGCGGTGTAGGCGGCCTTGCTCTCCGACGTCGTGTGCACGTTGGACGACGACGTGATGACCACCGTGCCGCCGCCCCGCCTGATCAGGTGCGGGACCTGGTACTTCATGCTGAGGAACGTGCCGCGCAGGTTGGTGCCGACGACGTCGTCCCACTCCTGGGCGGTGTATTCGTGCAGCGGCTTCTGCAGGGTGATGCCCGCGTTGTTGAAGCAGACGTCGAGGCCGCCGTACTTCTGCGCGACCTGGTCGACGAACGCGCGCACCTGGGCCTCGTCGCGGACGTCCGCGCGGATGTAGGTGGCCTCGCCGCCGGCGGCCCGGATCTCGCGCTCGACCTCGGCGCCGAGCGTCTCGCGGCGGCCGCAGAAGCCGACCTTTCCGCCTTCCGCCGCGAACTGCCTGGCCGCCGCCCGCCCGATGCCGGACGTCGCGCCGGTCACGATCACCACTTTCCCGGCGAACCGCCTGCGTCCTGAGGGCTGGATGACGGGCGGGGTGGTGCCGTCGTCCGCCACGAAGGCCCCGGCGCCGGCGCCGAGCGCGGCGGCCGCGCCGGCCGTCACCACGCCGGTCGTCAGCAGCCGGCGCCGCGTGTACCGCTTGGCCGGCGTGCGCTGGTCTCCGGGTGCGTGCTGGTCTCCCAGCGTGCGCCGGCCCTCCGGCTGCGGGCTGTCGGTGGGATCGGAACCGTCGGCGCGTGGTTGAGTGTCGGTCATGACGCCTCCTCGGCCTGAAAGTGCTGTTAGTAGAACTATCGATAGTGACACTATCAGAAAGGAACCCGCGACGCGGAAGGAGAACCTGCGATGCGCATCGGCGAGCTGAGCGCGCGTTCCGGCGTGCCCGCGGCCACGATCAAGTACTACGTGCGCGAAGGACTCCTGCCGCCGGGCTCGCGCACGAAGGCCAACCAGGCCGAATACGACGAGGCCCACCTGCGCAGACTCCGCCTGGTACGCGCCCTGCTGGAGGTCGGGGGCCTGTCGGTGGCGACGTCCAGGCGGGTCATCGCCATACTCGACGACCCCGCGACGTCGCCGCTGAAAGGCATGGGCAAGGCGCATCGCGCGCTGTCGGGCGACCGGCTGGAACCGGCGGCCGGGCCGCCAGACGGCGACGCCGCGAGCCTGGCCCGCGTCGACGAACTGCTGGCCGCGCGCGGCTGGCAGGTCGGCGCCGCCCATCCGGCGCGCGCCCAGCTCGCCGCCGCGATCGCCACGGCCGAGTCACTCGGCATGGGCGACGCGCTCGGCCTCCTCGACGGCTACGCCGACGCCGCGGAAGCCGTCGCCGAGGCCGACCTCGACCTCGCCACGGCCCCCGCCACGCTGGACGAGTCCATCGAACGCATGCTGGTGTGGACCGTGGTCGGGGACCGCGTACTGACCGCCCTGCGCCGCCTCGCCCAGGAGGCGGTCGCCGTCAGACGCTCGTGAGCCGCAGCGTCCGCCCACCGAGCCGGGGGTCACCAGGCCGGGACGGCCACCGGACCGCCACCGGACCGCCACCTGACCGGGACCGCCACCTGACCGGGACCGCCACCTGACCGGGACCGCCACCTGACCGGGACCGCCACCTGACCGGGACCGCCACCGGGCCAGGGACGGCCACCGGGCCTCGGCCGCTGGGCCGGTCACGACGGCCCCGGCGTGCGGTTTCATCGGCCGGGGGCCGACAGGGTAATTGACCTTTCCTGACGGAATCCATTCACTGTTAGGAAACTTTCCTTTACATTTAGGTGAGTCAACCCCCAGCCACCACCGCAAAGGAAGCGTGACATGCGTAGGTTGATTTCGTTCTTAGCCATGGCGGTCGTTGCCATCACCACCGTGGTGTTCAACGCCTCGCCCGCCTCCGCGCACGGTTTCGTCACCAACCCGCCGAGCCGGCAGGCCAACTGCGCCGCGGGCAAGGTGCCCAACTGTGGTCAGATCATCTGGGAGCCGCAGAGCGTCGAGGGCCGCCAGGGCCAGCGCAACTGCCACGCAGGTGACGCCCGCTGGGCCCCGCTCAGCGACGACTCCAGGGCGTGGCCGGTGACCAGCGTCAGCAGCACGGTGAACTTCCAGTGGCGCATCGCGGTCCCGCACTCCACCAGCACGTGGGAGTACTACGTGGGCAGTGAGCGGGTCGCGGTGTTCAACGACCGCGGCAGGGTGCCTCCGTCCTCGGTCACCCACGCGGTGAACCTGGGCAACCGGACCGGCCGCATCAAGCTGCTGGCCATCTGGAACATCGCCGACACCGGCATGGCGTTCTACAACTGCGTCGACCTCCAGATCGGCCAGGGCCAGCCCAGCCCGACCC
>NZ_JABCPZ010000026.1 GCF_013283785.1 Nonomuraea antri | reverse complement strand
ATTACGACCTTCCCCCGCCCCGATGACCCCGACGCGCCCCTGCGGGCGGCGATCGAAGAGGCCAGAAAACAGAACCGCCCGGTCGCCGTGGAAGCGGCCTTCACCGAGACCTCCAAGACCTGGGCCTACCCGGACGCCCACCTGGTCACCGAGGCTTACACCGGCCCCGTCCAGATCAAACAGCCCGGCGGCTCCTGGGCGGCGATCGACACCACCCTGATCGAGGCCGATGGCGTGCTCAAACCCAAGATGGCCAAGGCCGACGTCACCTTCTCCACCGGGGGCAGCGAACAGCCGTTCGTCAGCATGAGCCGAGCCAAGGGGCAGAACCTGAAACTGTCGTGGCCGACCACACTGCCCCGGCCGGTAGTGGCGGGCAACCAGGCGACCTATCTCGATGCGGCCGGTCCGGGCGCGGACCTGGTCGTCACCGCCCGGACCGCCGGGTTCCAGCACGATGTGGTGCTGCACCAGCAGCCGGACAAGCCGCTGGACATCCGCATCCCGATCACGACCAGCGGCGGGCTCAAGCTGGGCACCACCAAGGCCGGTGGGCTCAAGCTGACCGACGCCCAAGGCAAGACCGTGGCAGGGGCGGGCGAGCCGTACATGACGGAGTCCTCCCTTCCCGCACCGGCCGGCGCGCGCGATGACCGCGGCATGATCGAAACGAAGATCGTCACCGGCGCGGACGGCGGACAGGTGCTGGTGCTCAAACCGGACCCGGAATACCTGGCCGACCCCGGCACCAGCTACCCGGTCACGATCGACCCCACCGTCGGACTCACCGTCACGCAGGACATGACCTACAACGACGACTACCAGGCCAGCTACGCCAACGCCATCGACTACACCGGCACCAACGCCAAGAAGGTGCCGGTGCGGGTCTGCGAAGGGTCGACGTGCTACTTCCGCGATGAGTACAAGGCCGTGCACTATCGCAGTCTGATCGAGTTCGGCGGCTTCTCCTTCCCCGGCAAGGCCATCGTCTCGGCGCAGATGCAGCTGTACGGCAAGTACCTGGGCCGCTGCGACAACTGGTCGATCAGCGTCTCCCCGGCCACCTCGCCTTGGGTCGCCAGCACGACCGGCTGGGGTAACAAGCCGGCCTCCACCTCCACCGGCTCCTCCTCGATGACCCCCTCCTGCTCCACCAGCAAGAGCTGGCACACCTGGGACCTGAGCGCCGCCGCGAACGCCTGGGCCTCCGGCATGCCGAACAACGGTGTCGAGCTGAAGACCACCGAGCTCAACTGGCAGTACGCCATCGACGACCCGCGTTTCCCCGACACGCAGATATGGAGCTTCGACTCCGCTGACGCCGGCACCGGCACGCCGCCCAAGCTGAGCGTGTCCTACCTGCTGCCGCCGGAGATCCCCACCTTCACCGCCGAGTCCATCGACTCCATCACCGGCAACGACGCGATCTCCCGCTCAGGCACGGTCAAGACCGGCTACACCTCGCGCTCGCCCGACGGCCGCAAGCTCGACTACACCATCACCGTCACCGACGCCACCACCCAGGTGGACGCCCCGGCCGGCCCGGCCGCCGGGCCGCCGTCCAGCCTGCGTGCGACGGCGGCGCCAACCGGCCTGGTCGCGGGGTACGGCCTGGACGAGGGCACCGGCACCACCGTCGGCGACGCCTCGGGCTCGAACAACAACGGCACCACCCGTGACACCAGCTGGGTGGACGGCAAGTTCGGCAAGGCCCTGTCCTTCAACGGCGGCACCAGCTGGGTCACCATCAATCACTCCGACTCACTGAAGCTGACCGGCGCGGCGACACTGTCGGCGTGGGTCAAACCCACCACTCTGTCCGGCTACCGCACGATCGTGATGAAGGATCACACCGAGGGCTCCACCTACGGCCTGTACGCCTCCAACGGCACCAGTTCCTCGGCCTGGTTCCACCCGCCAGGCAGCGGCCACGCCACCATCAGCGGCGGCAGTGCACTGCTCACCGGCGCGTGGAGCCACGTCGCGGTCACCTACAACGGCAGCGCGGGCACCTTGTATGTCAACGGGCAATCGGTCGCCACCGGCCCCGTGGGCAGCCCGTTGGCGGACACCGGCGGCGCGCTGCATCTGGGCGGCAACACTAAGTGGGGCGAGTTCTTCGCCGGCGTCATCGACGAGGTCCGCGTCTACAACCGCGCCCAGACGGCCGCGGAGATCCAGGCCGACATGAACGCCAAGGTCGCAGTCCCCGTCCCCGGCGACCCGCCAACGGCCCCGGGCAACCTGACCGCCACCGCTGGCGAGGGCTCCATCGCGTTGAAGTGGGACGTGGCCACCGACGACTACGGCATCGGCGGCTATGAGGTCCACCGCTCCAAGAGCGCCGACTTCACCCCGTCCGCTACGACACGGCTGGCCACCACCGACAAGCTCACCTACACCAACGGCGACCTGCCCGGCACCGGCACCTACCACTACCGGGTCATCGCCCTGGACAACACCGGCCAGCCCGGCCCGGCCTCCGGCCAGGCGTCGGCCTACCTCAAGACGCTCACCTTCCGCGTCACCGGCATCGACTCCGGCATCCCCGTCAACAAGACGTACGAGCTGGGCAGCCCGGAAACCTTCCGTATCAAGGTCAAGGCCTGCATCACCAGTTATCCGGCAACCTGCAACGAGTCCCCGTTCTACCGCATCACCACCGACGCCCCCAGCCTGCCCACCGACGCTGAGACCGGCATGGCCGACCCGACCCGGCCGATCCTGTCCGGCATGGTCAGCCGACCCTCCGGCGGCCAGGTAACCGCCAAGTACTACCTGTACGACAACGCCGGAACACCGGTTGGCACGGCACCGCTCGGAATCCGCAGCGTCAACGGTGGCGAACGCGCCTCCCTGCAAGTTCCTGCCGACACCGTGCAACCCGGCACCACATACAAATGGCAGATGGTGGCCTGCGCGGTGGGCCAGGGCAGCGCGACTACACCCACCCCGACACCGACGCCGACCGCGACGAACACCACGTCACCGGCCACTGGCGGAGGCGTCGAGGAGGTCTGCACCTCCAAGACCGCCCCGGTCGCCTTCACCACCCCCGGCACACCCCCGCCGCCTCCGGTGGAGGACGTCCGGCATCTGACGTTGGGCAAGGACAACTTCGTCATCAAGACCGCCAAGACCGGCCCCACTGCGTGCGACGGCCAGCCATGCACGGTGACCGATGACACGGTGATGCGGATCGGCGGCACCGGTGTTGACAACACGGTAGCGGTGATCGGGTTCAAGCTGGACGAACTGCCTGACGGTGCAGGAGTCTCGGAAGGCATCCTGAAACTCGGCACCCCGACGTGTCCCACTGGATCCTGCCCGACCGACGCGGTCATCACAGCGACTCCGCTGAAGAGCGCTGTCACCTCCGCATCGAAGGGTTCGGACCTGGCTGGCGACGCGGACAAAAGCACCACGCCATACTCGCTTCCGCTAAGCGGACCGCAGGCCGACATCGCTGGCAGTGAGTACCAGTGGCTGTTGCTCTCCTCCAGCACCGACCAGGTGGTCACCTTCGGTGAGGCGAGTGCTGCCGAGCAGCCGACGGTCGCATTCACATACCTCCCGGCCGGGCCACCGAGCGTCGTGCTCAATCTAACTGGTAGGGGTGGCGATGCCAGCGCCACGGCCAGTTGGGGCCTGCCAGAGAACAATGGCAGTATTTCTATGCTCAACGGGTACGACGTCGAGGTCGGGGATGCGGGCGGCGCGATCGTCAAGTCCATGGAGGTGAACCAACCGTTCGCCGCCATCGACGGCTTGACGAACAATGTCACGTACACAATCAGGGTGCGGGCGAAAACAGCGTTCGGCACCAGCGACTGGCAGAGCACGACTGCCACGACCAAGGCTGTCCCTCCACCTCCCGCGAGCGGAGACGGAGGGGGCGGAACGGCATGTGTTCCCTACGATGAGCAGAGCCCGTCGGCCAGGGCGCAGTCCGAAAGTGGCGCGCAGGCGTACATCGACCGGGTCAAGCATTATTACGAGGCACAGGATGCTGTTCTGGAAGGTCGCGCGAGCACGGTATGGGATGCGCCCGGGGTGGACCCGCAGGGACCCAACACAGCCTCGCTCTCCCTGCTCAACGCCGCATTGCAGCAGCAGCGCGAGGTCTCAGTGCTGGAAGGCATGCCTCGGACCAACTCCACAGTTGCCCTTGCAGACGTCGTCGTACAGGAGATGAACGGCGGCTCAGTTCGCGTCCTGGCGCAGGTGAAGCGAGAATGGGACGTGCCGACCGGCGCCGCAAGAACCAGCACCGCATCTGACGAGCCCGGCGCGGTCGAGCCCATGGAGTTCATGATCTCGATCCATGTCTTCGAGCGTTGCGGCAAGATGAGTGTCATCCAGGTACCGTATGACGCGGAGGAGGATTCGACCGACTTCGATTCAGGAAACGCCGGTGGCGCCAGCCTAGATCCCCCGATCAAAAACGGCGAGTATTCGTGGTGGCGGGGGGACCTCGGCCGTGAGCGTGACAGTAAGACCGGGAAGCTTCGCATGGGGAAAAGCTGGTATGTGCTGGCCAGGAGCTACTCGGAATGGGAAGTTCCGTCCACCCACAATGAGTGGCTCAAGAAATGGCGACTTGAGAACGTGTTCAGCAGGATAGACGTCTATCCTACTAAGTTCGCTCAGTACACTGCAGCCTACGGTCAAGCACTGATCAAGCACATAAAACTCAGCGTCGAGAGCACGGTCTGTTTCAAGACGAGGACGACGACCACCCAGACGAACATCGGCTTCACCGTCGGAACCGACAATCTTGGCAATTTCGGGCAGTCGTTCACTACCAAAACCGATTGGGAGTGCATCGAATATCGGCGAGCCCTTGGCAAGGGAGTCAAGCCGTCCTTGAATGCCGGCGTAAGCTGGATACACGCCGAATGCCTGGACGCTTGCTCGGCGGACTTCTATCGGCACGCCACCGTGGGCTGGCTGACCGTCCAATTCAGGGGCAAGGATAAGCTGGTCCATGAAGAACTAGTGAGGACCGATCTCTCCTGCGAGGTGGAACGCGTACCTCCTCAAACTTTCGGGTCGGCGAAGGGGTCGTTCAAATATCCAGTATGTAATGCGGGTGGGAGCCCTAACCGCCCCATCCTAGAAGATTAGCCCAACCGAAAGGGCGTGAGACTCCACGTCTCATGCCCTTTCGCGGGGCGAGAGGACGAACATGACCGTTACGGCTCCGCATCGGCCGAGTCTGTATATCGCCGCGCTGCTGACGCTGGCGCTGGCGATCGCCTCATCTTCCTGTTCGTCGGACACGGCAGCAGTCATGTCATGCGAACGCCTCAAGATAGTCGCCCTTAACTCTTTTGCCATAACGCACGGAGATTATGAGCTCAACAGCGGCGCTAACTCCTCCAATAATGCTTGCACAGACGGAACCCTGCCAATAGAGCTGGGACCTCGAAGCGCGATGGCGGAAGCTCCACGGTGGTCTGGTGAAATCCGACGAGGGGAGTCGGGCGAAGTGCTAATGCCACAGACGCTCCCATGGCGACTGACCTCAATATTAAGCGTGGCCAGTGGGGCGGCGCCCCTGGGTAATGGTCTGGACGATCAGGAGATCTTGCTCAAGGCCATCCCTCCTAGCATGCCCGTCCAGGTCTTCATACTCTTGGCCAAGCCGCTCAAAGAAAGCGAGGTGAGAGCGCTATGGCCGCGCCCACGCAGCGTGATGGTGGCACCCGACCAGCCGTTGATCTGGGAGTCGCCGATCTTCTGCGACTACAGAGGATTCAACGCGTGTCAGTTCAGCGCCCACCCGGAGCCACTCACCGCCCAATTCAAGAAATGGGTGAGCCTACTGCAGGAAAATGACGCGCAAGTGCTCGATCAATTCAATCTCAAGCTCAAGACCCTGCAAACGTACGCGAGAGAAGGCCTCATCTACGGATTCACCGCGCGAGATCTTCCACACCCTATCCGGGCCATCGCCCGCGATCCACGCATCCGGGCCGTTTATGTCGTGGATACCGACCTGCCTCGCAACTGATGAAAGTGCGCGATTGCACATCCTCGAATCAGGCGGGCCATGCCGGCGATGGCGCAATGCCGTGAACTTTGATCGTTTCCGCTGATCACGCGACTTTCCCGAGTTTGTCGGCCTCGTCATCGCGGGGAGCACCATAACGGCGGCGTCAGGTGAGCCGACGGAGTGAGCAGGTTCGCGCTGGTCGAGTACCAAGAATGTGATCTTCGTTCGGGGCGGGAGGGCCTTCTTCACTCGGTCGCGTTGTCTGGGGAATCGGCGTCCGGGCCGGCGTCGCTCGCGCTTGAAGGAAGGCACGCGGTGGGCGGCGGGCAGTAGGTGGCGAGGGTCGGTTCTTCGGATCCGGGCCAGATCCATCTCAAGATGCGAGCCAGGGTCCCGGCTGTCAAGCGAGCGTGTCCACGTGGCGACCTCAGGAGCGGCGGCTTACGCGGCCCCGTTGCGTTCCCGCCACCGCGCCCGGTGCAGCGCCGCCGCCCTGCGCGCCCTGCTCAGCGCCTCAGCCGGCACGCTTTGCTCACACAGCTCCCGCAGGGTGCCCGCCAGGCCGGCGGCGAAGCCGCGCCCGAGTGGCGTGAGATGGCCGCCGTCCGCCAGGAGCTGGACGGTCTCCATCGCCGCCTGCCGCCAGCGGGCGAACTCGGTGTGGGCCTTCAGCGCGGCGCGCGGGCTCGTCTCCGCGTGCCGTTGCCTGCTCCAGAACGCGGCCACGCCGGTGAAGGCATACGTGCCGTGCAGCAGTCCCATGGGCGGACGCGGGTCGTCCCGCCAGGGCGCGTAGTAGCGTGCGGGCGCGCTCTCGACCAGGGGGAACAGGTCGAGCAGCGCCGCGAGCTTCACATGCTGCACCTCGTGGGCCAGCGTCACCGCCATGATCGCGGCGTCGGGCGGCCGGGAGAGCGCGACGCAGCCGAACGCCGCCCGCGTGGACGCGCTGACCAGGCCACGACGTCCGGCGGCGAGCGGGACCAGCATCGAGATCAGCTCGTCCACCTCAGCGGCAAGCACGCGGTGCCCCTCGGCCAGCAACTGCCAGCCCTCGACGGCGGTGCGCGCCCACCGGGCCACCTCCGCCTCCGGCAGCCTGCCACGTTGCCGCGCCTCCGGCATGAACCTGAACGGGTCCGTGTCGTCGATGCGCAGCCCGGAGCCCAGCGGAAGCAGGCGCACGTCCTCCCACGTGGCGAAGGAGGACGAGACAGGCACGGGACGCGCGGCGGCCGGAACCGTCACTCGCTTCCTGCCGACGGTCAGCTCCACGCTCCCGCCGCAGGCGCGGGCACGTGCCGGGGATCCCTCGTCGGCGCCGTGGAAGATCGCGCGCCCCACCGAGGGCAGGCTGAGCGACGCGCCCTCCGTCCGCAGACGGGCGGTCAGCTCCACGCCGCCCCGGACGGCCGCGCTCACCGCCAGCGCCGCCAGCCGCCGCGGTTGCGCCGCTCCGCACGCGCCGGGCGGATGGCCGTTCACCAGGTGCCACAGCACGCGCAGCGCCCAGGCGCCCACCGCCGGATACCTGATCACGCTCTCCACGGCCGCGGGCGCCCGCTTCTGGACCTCCGTGAGCAGCACGTACGCGTCGTCCACCGCGCTCGCCTGGGGATGGCCGCGGCGGCGCGTCTCCTCCACCAGGGTTCTCAGCAGCAGCAGGTGCTTGCTGTACTGCGAACGCTTCAGCAGGCTCAGCGCCTCGGGGTCGCTGTCGTTCCTGGCCAGCGCGTCGAACAGCCGCGACGGCATGAGGTGCGCAGCCGGGGTCATCTCAGTCCCGCGCGCAGCGCCACGACGTCACGATCCAGCCGTCGCCGGATGTGGCCGATCAGGAGGTAGAGGTCCTGGCAGTACACGGACGGGTTCGCGAACCCGCTGCCCGGCCGGTACCGGTGCGCGTACATGCCGCCGCCGCAGACCCGCGCGATCGCGCAGGCCCGGCAGGTCTCCGACAGTCCCTCGAAGCCGAGCTGACCTCCCGCCACGACCGGCAGCCGCAGCGCGTCGTCGAAGGACGCGTCCATGACGTTCAGCCCCGTCGCGGCGGCGCCTTCGTAGGCGGATTTCAGCGCGTCCGACCGCTCGATCGCCCCGTCGGTCTCGACGACGACGATGCGATCGGGCTCCAGGCCCAGCGACTCGGCGTGCGGCGTGCCGCCCAGCAGCCCGTTGATGATCTCCTCGAAGAGCCGGACCCTGGTGGGCTTGCGCGGGGCGTCGTACCAGTGGTCGAAGACGGCGATCAGCCACTCGCCGTAGGGGCGGCGCGGCGAGCCTTCCCCGGTGAGCGGCGGCGGCGCCGACCAGTTGCCGTGCGGCAGCAGAAAGTCGACGGACGGCGGGTCGAAGGCCAGCAGCGCCCGGTAAGTGGCGATCGGGTCGTGGCTGGGGTCGACCACGCACAGCAGGCCGGCGTACAGGTGGGCGAACGACTCGCCGGCGAGCCGGCGCAGGGCCCGGCTCGTGGCGTCGTAGCTGCCCCGTCCGCGGGCGTCACGGCGGTGCGCGTCGTGCGCGGCGCGGTCGCCGTCCAGGCTCACGCCCACCCGGACGCCGAGCCGGTCGAACAGCCGCAGGTACGACTCCGTCAGCCGGACGCCGTTGGTCTGGATCTGGATCCGCGCCTCGGCGTCTCCGGCCTCGCGGCGGACCGCCCGCACCACCCGCGTGATCAGTTCGGGCCCGGCGAGCAGTGGCTCGCCGCCGTGGAGTGTCACGTTGACACGGGTCAGGGAGTGGGCGCGCAGGTGCTCGCCGATGCGGCCGGCCGCCCGCTCGGCGAGTGCGGGCGACATGACCTTGGGCCGCTCCCGCCAGCCCTGATCGGCCGACTGATACATGTAGCAGTAGTCGCAGGCCAGGTCGCATCTCGCGTGGATCTTCAGGATGAAGTCGTGGAAGGGAACGGGTCTCCACCCTCGGGCCAGCAGGGCCTCCATGTCCAGCGAATATGGCCATTCAAAAAGCGAATTTTGTGCTAGTGCATCCCGATTGGTTGACACCTGCACCCCCATGTCCGCTCTTGTAGGAGTAAATGTTGTTGGAGACAGTTCACGAAGGTCAAGACTGATCGTCGAGATTTGTGTACGATTACCCTTCAAAGCCATGCGCTGTAGCCGGGACGGTGACGCCCGTATGGAAGATCCAGACATGGAGCTCCGCCCCGATCTCGTGGACCTCAGCGGCCTTGACCTGGAGAGAATCGCCGCGCTTCCCGAATCGGTGTTCGCCTCTTCTCTGGAACGTATCTTCCGCGAACTCAGCGGAGACGAAGAGCCTTCCTTCGTTCAGCACCAGTCGAGCGCGGCACAGTGGGAGTAACCGCGTAAACTCGGAGAGCAAAGGCCATTCGAGGCGTTCGCCATACTATCGTGGTCCTCCTTAGTGGTCGGCTCGTGGTTCTCCTTAGTGGTCAGCGCGATGATCCGTTCGTTGATCCCTGTGAAGCCTGTGAAAGTAGCAACGGGATTGAGAGATTGAGCATCAATGATGATCGGATCCGGTGATTTCGGTGCGTCCGGGCAACCTGGTGGCGTCATTGTCACGTTCTATTCCGTCCGCGAGGGCATCGGCCGCACGATGGCGGTGGCCAACCTCGCCGTCCTCCTCGCCAGCGAGGGCCTGCGCGTGCTGGTCATCGATGCCGACGGCGCCGGAACGCCCCGCTACCTGCGCAGGCTGACCACCGACGAGAGCGCCGCGCCCGCCGCGACCCTCGCCGAGCTGATCGAGCGATGGGACTCCACGCCGGGGGAGCCCGAAGCAAGGGCGCGGGAGGACCTGCGGGCCGGCACCACCCGGATCAGCCTGGAGACGATGGAGCGCGAGGGCGGCTTCGACTTCCTGAGCTACGGCCCCGTCCCCGTCCCCGTCGCCGGGAGCGCCGTCACCCCGGCGGCGGCCGAGCGGTTGCGCGCCGTCATCCGCGCCGCCGGCTACGACTACGTCCTGGTCGACGGGGCGCGGGGTACCCACCCGTCCGCCGTCGTCCTCGCGGCCGGGTTGTCCGACATGATCATCGTCTGCCACACGCTCAGTCCGCAGGCCATCGAGGAGAGCGTCACCGCCGTCGAGCGCATCCGGGCGACCGCCTCGCGGCCCGTCCGGATCATGCCGCTGCCGATGCGCGTGGACCTCGGCGGCGACCTCGCGCTGCGCGACGCCAGGGAGCTGAGCCACCAGCGCTTCTCCGGGCTCGCCGACCCCTCGATCCCGGCGCAGGAGATCCCGTACCAGGTCGACTACTACTTCTCCGAGACCCTCGCGGTGGTCAACGAGCCGCCCGACCGCGCGGGCGGCCTGCGCCAGGGCTACGAGCGGCTGGCCGAGGTGCTCACCGACGGCCGTTTCACCGCGCTGGCCGCCGTCGCGATCCTCTACACCGCGCCCTACCGCGACTGGGCGGAATGGATCGACGCCGGCGTGAAGCAGAGCGGCGTCCAGGTCACCTTGACGCGTCTCGACCGGTCCACGCCGCTCGAGACGCCCCGCCGCAACCAGGCGATCCTGATCGTCTCCCCTCCTCTTCTGGACGACCGCATGGCCAGGCGCCTGAGCTCGCTGCTCCCGCCCAGCGATCATGGCGCCCAGCCGTCCAACGTGTGGCAGGTCCGCGTCGACGACTCCGCCTTCCCCGAGGCGCTCGACGGCGGCCAGTGCATCGACCTGCGCGGGCTGGCGGAGGAGACGGCCGCCGCCGAGCTGCGCCGCCGCCTCCACCTGACCAGCCCCTCGCTCGCCATCTCGCTGGAGGTGGGCACGGCGCGCTTCCCGCGCCGGCCCGGGGTGTCCAACACGCTCGGCAGGAACCCGTCCTTCGTCGGCCGGGACGACCTCATCGACCAGGTCCGCGACCACCTGCTCGGCCACGAGGACGGCCGCTGCCTGCTGACCGGCGCCGCCGGCCTGGGGAAGTCGCAGATCGCGATGGAGTACGCCCACCGCTTCGGCGGCGCCTACGACCTGGTGTGGTGGGTGTCGGGCAGCACCCCGAGCGCCGCCAGGGAGGCGCTCAGCGCGCTCTCGGCCACCCTGGGCCTGCCCACGGGCGGTGACGCCGCGCGGGCGGCGCTCGGCCACCTCGTCTCCGGCGAGGTCTCCAGGTGGCTGCTCGTCTACGACGACGTCGACGACCCCGTGCAACTGCGCGACCTGCTCCCGGACAGCTCCCCCTACGGCCATGTGATCATCACGTCGCGCGGGGACGAATGGCCGGCGCCGATGTACACCGTCCCGGTGGGGCGCTTCACCCCGGACGAGGGCGCGGCCCTGGTGAGGATCTGGGTGCCGCGCATGAGCGACGACGACGCGCGCAAGATCTGCGACATCGCCGCGAGGCTGCCGATCGCCGTCCAGCTCGCCGCCGCCTGGCTGCGCCGCGAGGCGGCCACCAGGCGCGTGCAGCTCAACCTCTCGGAGGGCGACGCGGCGCGGAGCGCCGCCGCCAGGTTCCTCGTGCTCTTCGAGGAGGAGGCCAACCGGCCGCCGGCCACCGCCTCGCCGGACGAGCCCGCCCACCGGATCACCGTGGAGCTGGCCCTGGCCAGCCTGCGCGGAGATCTCGGCCACGGCGCCGCCGTCTGGCTCGCCGAAGCGTGTGCCTTCCTCTCGCCCGAGGGCATCGACCTGCGCTTCCTGCGGTCTCCGCAGGTACGCGAAGGCATGGCCGCCGTCGACGCGAGACTGGCCGACCCGACGATGACCGACGCCGTGCTGCGCAGCATCGACCGGCACGGGCTGGCGCGCGTCGACCTGGGCCGGCACGATCCGCTGCGCATGCACCGGCTGATCCAGACCCTCATCCGCGATCGCATGTCCGCGGAGGAGCGGCACGCACGCAACGCCGAGATTCTGCGGGCGCTGGCGGTGTACGCCCCCGAGGACCTCGCCGCCGGGCCGCCGGGCCTGCCCGTTTACGCCGAGCTGGCCGCCCACGTCGTACCGTCGGGGGCCGCGGGCAGCTCCGACCCGCTCGTCCGCACCTGGGTGATCAACCAGATGCGGTACCTGCTGCGCAGGGAGGACTACAGCGGCAGGCGGGCGGCGCGGCAGATCGGCGACGCCGCCAGGACGCAGTGGGAGAACTCCGACGACCACACAGGCCTGCCCGAGCTGCGCATCGAGCTGTCCAACGCCTACCGGCAGCTCGGCGAGCACCGTGAGGCGGCCGACCTCGCCGCCGCGGCGCTGCACGACCAGGCCAGGAGCCTGGGCACGAAGCACCCGCGCACGCTGATCACCGCGATGGACTACGCCGTCGCGCTGCGCACGCTCGGCGGCTTCGACGAGGCGTACACCTGGGACGACGCGGCGCTCAAGGGGCTCAGGGAGATCTACGGCGCCGACCACTCGCTCACCGGCAGGGCGATGAACAACCTGGCCGTCTCCTACAGCCTCAGAGGCGACTCGCGTGAGGCGATCAGGCTCGCCGAGGACCGCGTCAAACGCCGCACCAAGATGTTCGGCGAGTACGATCCCGCCGCATTGTGGACGAAATGCAACCTGGCCAGCTACCTGCGAGACGCGGGCGACTACCAGGGCTCCTACCGCGTGCTCAAGGAGATCCAGAGCTATCTGAGCTTCATCGAGAAGGAGCCGTCGCAGATCAGCAGCCCGGTGGCCCTGCGGGTGGAGAGCGGCCTGGCGGTCACCGAGCGCATGCTGGGCAACTCGTTCGAGGCGCTCTACCGCGACAAGGCGCTCATCGGGGACCTGCGCGAACTCCACGGCCCCGGGCACCTGTTCACCTTGATGTGCCGGCACAGTCTGGCCGCCGACCTGTACGCCCAGCAGCAGCCGCAGGACGCGGTGAACGAGGCGAGCGCCTGTCTCGACATCTTCAAGAGAACGTGGGGCGAGCACCCCTTCACCCACGTCTGCCAGATGAGCCTGGCCGTCTACCTGCGCGGCATCGGCGACCTGGAGCGCTCCCGCCGGCTGGGGCAGATCAGTCACGAGCGGCTGCGGCGCGACCTGGGGCCGCGTCACCCGTACGCGCTGGCCGCGGCGGTCAACCTGGCCGGCACGCTGGTCCGGCTCGACGAGCTGGACCTGGCCTTCGACCTGGAGCGTGACGCATGCCTGCGCTTCACCGACATGCTCGGTGCCGATCACACGTACACGAGGATCACGATGGCGAACGTCGCCGACACCCAGGCCCGCCTGGCGCGTCCCCAGCCCGCGGCGCACCTGGACGGCCGCGGCGACATCGACGTCGAGATACCGGCACTGTGAGCCGCCGGCATCAGGATCCAGAAGGGAGACGGGCATGAGCCCCGACAGCGCGTTCGCCGGCCGGTGGGAGGAATCCCCCGGGTTCAGCAACCATCCGCTGGCCCCGGTTCTGACGGTGTCACGGGCGCCCCACATCGAGTCGTCCGAGGCCGGCTACGAGCCGCTGCTCGCCGACTGCGGCACGGCCTTCGGCAGCCGGCCCGAACTGCACTACCTCGCGCACTTCGGCACCGGCTTCTTCGACTTCTCCCTCGACGTGTTCGATCACGAGGCCTGCCGGTCGCGCTACAGCGGCCGTACCCCGGACGAGCTGCGCGCCGACCACCAGAGCGCCTGCCGGCACTTCGTGATCTGCACCGAGCGGTTCGACCGGATGCTCGCCGACCTCAAGTCGGGCGACCTGATGCGGACCGTGATCGCCTCGGCGGACGGCGCGCTGTCGTGCCACCGCGTCCGCCCGGATCAGTACCTGGTGGGGGCCACGCTGCACCCCGAGTCGGCCGACGACATGGACACGCTGACGTCGGTGGCCGTCACGACGGTCAGGACCGGCATCTACGGCCTGCCCGACGAGTTGCCCGGCGGGCTCAAGGGCGCGACGGTCACCCCGATCGACGGGCCTGCCGAGCCGCTGGTGCAGCGCAGGGGCGAGAGCTGCGCCGACGACGTCCATGACGCGTTCGTCCGGCTCTGCGCGACGGCCGTCAACCCGGACGACCTCCACTACGCGGCACTGTTCCGCGACTACGCGTTCTGCGCCTCGGCCGACGTGCTCGGCTCGCCCAAGCTGTCGCAGTGGTTCTACAACATCACCACGGAGACGCGTAGAAAGCTCTACGAGAGCCTGGGCGGCGAGATGCGGCAGGAACTGGCCCAGCTCTCGCACGCGGTCAGGACCATCGTGCGGCAGCCGCTCGACCGGCTGGTCCTCGACGTCCAGGAGGGAGCCGTCTACGTCTACCGCATCGGGCGCGAAGGCGACCTGCTGGTCGGCGTGACGCTCAAGCAGCCGGCCGTGTACATGGCGGAAAAGCGACTGCGTGAACTCCTGGACGGACTGCGGCGAAATGAAACGTTCCGGCAGGAATCCACGGACTTTCCCTGCAACGCTGAGCAGCGGTGATGACAGTGAAACCCGGAGTACGCAGACAGCTGTCCGCATAACAATGGTCGCGTCCCGCGTTTTCTTCTAAACTTGATTTCCCCGCGGTCCGAATTCGGCAGATCGCGTGACTCACGGGTCGGTGAGCCCCGCATGAGATCTTTCGGCACGGGAACGGAGACGGCGACCCGGCGGCTGAGCCGGTTGGCCGTCGTGGTGGCTCTCGGGCTGGTGTTCGCCTCGCTCGTGGGGCTCGACAGCCCGGCGAGCACGCCGATCTACCTCTACGGCGTCACCGCGCTGCTCGCGATCGGCCTGTACAGCAGCGCCTCGGGCATCCCCAGGGAGGCCATGAAGGACCTGCGCCTGCTGCTGGTCGCCGTGACCCTGGGCGTGGTGCTCAAAGCGTTGCTGATCACCGGCGTGATGCTCCTCGTCATGCGTGAGCCCGTCGCCCTGGTGCTCGGCATCGCCGTGGCCCAGATCGATCCGCTGTCTGTCGCCGCCATGTCCGGCCGCTCCCGGCTGTCGCCCCGGGCGCTGGCGCTGCTGCGCGCCTGGTCCGCCTTCGACGACCCGATCACGGCACTGCTGATCGTGTACGTCTCCGCGTTCACGCTGGACTGGAGCGGCGTCGCCGGTCACGTGGCCGGCGCCCCCGCGGTCGCGGACGTCACCTCCTATCTGCTGAACCTGACCGCCAACCTCGGGTTCGCGGCCGGCACGTGGCTCGTGTGGGCGGCGGCGCGATGGCTGCTGCGGCGCGGCGGGCGCGGGAACACGCGGCGTCCGGCGACGACCGCGCTGATGCTCCTCCTGCTGGCCGCGCTCGTCACGGTCGCGGTGATGAACTACCTGATGCTGGGCATCGCGCTGGTCGGGCTGTTCTTCCGCCCTCTCGCCCCCGAGGTGGTCGATCGGGTCAGCGGCGGCGCTCTGACGCTGGCCGGCTTCGCCCTGGGCATGCTGCTGACGCCCGGCATCGACCCGCTGCTCGGCGTGGTGCTCGGGCTCGCGACGTTCGGATCGCAGGTCTTCGTGGGGTACGCGCTCACCCGCCGGCTGCCGAGTACCGACCGCGGCTATCTCATGCTCGGCCAGCAGAACGGGATCACGGCCATCGTCCTGTCGCTGACGCTCGAACCCGCCTTCCCCGGCGTGGTGGGCATCGTCGCGCCGGCCATCCTCGTGGTGAATCTGCTGCACATCGTCTCGAACGGCTGGTGGGCACGCCGGCTGGAGCCAGGCCCACCGCCTCCCGTCGTCCCGTCCGCTTCCGTACCGTCCGCTCCCGACCGGCTCCCCGCCCCCCAGCGCAGAGCCCGCCGGTGATCGGAGGGGTCACGGCCGTTCAGGGCCGGGCCGCGGCCAGCGCCGCTCCCAGCACCCGGTCGCCCAGATTGTCCAGGGCCTGAGCGGCCTCGCCACGGCGGATCGACCTGCTGGTCTGCTCGGTGGCGCTGGTGTCGGTCGCGTAGGGCGCCGCGGTCAGTGCCAGGCTTTCGAGCTGGAACAGCGGGAGGACCTCGGCGGTGGTGGTGTAGGCGCGGCAGATCAAGCGCAGGCGTTCCTCCTGCTCGCGTGGCAGCGGCTGGGGCTCGCCGTCCCGTCGCGCGGTACGCAGCCATTCCGCGACCGCCTCACGGAACGACTCGATCAGCCGCTGGAACACCACGGCGACTCCGGCCGCCTCGAACAGCGCGCGCGAGGCCAGCCTGCGCCGCGGCAGCCCGGGGGACACGCCGGCGAAGGCCTCCTTGAACAGGTCGTTGAGCCCGCCCAGCGCCTGCACCGCGGTGAGTGCGCGGTCGAAGTGCCATTGGAGTTCCTCGGGCAGCGTGCCGCCGGTGGTGAGCCGCTGGGACGCGCCGTGCGGCAACGGGGTCCGGACCTCGACGATCCCGCGTTCGATGGCGGCCAGCCGCCGGTTCGCCTCCCCGCCGAAACGGTCGATCCGCCCGCTCATCTGCTCCATGAAGCTCTGGGCGTAGGCCTGCTGGAGCGCCAGCCGGTCCACGTGGCGGTGCAGGGTGGTCATGCGGTCTTCCTGCGTGGTGTTCTCGATGCGGTGCAGCGTGGCGGTCACCTGGCCGCGCAGCATCTCGTTGAACGGCTCCTCCTCGTAGACGAGAGGCTGGCGGCCGAGTTGCGACGCGGCCTCCTCCCGCAGCGCCGCCGAGAGGAAACCGTTGACGACCAGGATGACCTCCACGCGTGGCCCGTCCGCGAGCCGCCGCCGTAGCTCTTCCAGGTCCTCCTGCTGCAGCACGGAGCCGACGATCATCACCGCGACCCCCGGTCCGTCCTCCCACAGCGGTATCCAGAAGTCGACGATGACGCCCTCGACCCGGTGGTCGGCCTTGCAGGACAGGCCGGCCGCCTGGACGGTCTGCCGGATGGAGGCGCGCACGTCCTGGAAACTGGAGCGTTCGTACTGATCGCGCACGACGCTGCGGACGAGGTCGTTGCTGACCGGGAGCTGGTTCCGTTCGGCATGCCGCCAGACCTGCCCGCACAGGCTGATCGCCTGACGCGGTATCCCGCCGGTCAGCCCCGCGATGTAGGCGATGGGCTCGGCGGGGAAGCGATGCGCCTCGGTGTCGAGGGCGCTCCGCACGTACTGGCCCAGCTCGGCGGAGGTGAAGGGGGCCAGCCGGTACGTGCGCAGGCGCTCTCTGGTGCTGGCCGGGAGGCTCTGCTGGATCTCGGGCATGGCGCACATGACGACCAGGCCGTTGCTGTCGATGAAGACGTTGAGCATCCGCTCGACCGACTGTTTGACCAGCTGGGTCCGCCGGTCGTCGGAGCCGGCCAGCAGCTTGTCGAACTCGTCGATGATGAACACGAACTTGTACCCGACCCGGCCGTACACGAAGGCCAGCACGTTGAGCGCGTCGAACGCCGAGGACTCGCCGTCGATCAGCGTGGTGATGCCGTAGCGCTGAAGTGATTCCGCGGCCGGCCGGCCCTGCAGCCATTCCCAGACGCTCTGTTCGTGTTCGGGGATGAGCGCGAGTGTGAACGCCTTGCTGAAGTTGGCGATCTCCGTCACGCGCAGCAGATGCCTGCGGAGCTGGTCGCGAAGCGCGCTTTCCACGAGGCCGAAGTGCTCGATCACCTTTCGCGGGTCGTATACGCCCTGGCGCAGCCCTTCGGCGAGTTCGACGGTGGCCTTGGACCGTTCGAGGTCGTCGGCCAGGATAAGGGCGTAGTAGTCCTTGAGTCGATTGTAGAGGTCGAACCTGTCGAGCTGGCCGATGAGCGTGGTGCGGTAAATCGTCGCGAAGTCACCCGCCGGGCTGTCGAGAATGAGAGGGCGAATCTTGGACGTCTCGTCGAAAACGATTCGATGCGCTATCGCCTGGGCGAGATGGGTCTTGCCGATGCCGAGCCGGCCGACGATCAGCATCCCTTTCCACGAGTCGGACGTCGACTGGTCGGGCCGTCCGGCGAGGTAGGCGTCCACGTAGTCCAGCGCGCTGCGCACGCCCGGGGTCTCGACCGTGGCGGGCGTGAGCCGGCTGCCGGTCCAGGCCCGGTAGGGGGAGAGCCGGTCGATGGCCACGCGTGGGAATGGATAGGGGCGCCCGGAGGGCGGGTTGTCACTGTTGTCGCCACTCATTCCGTTCACCCTTCTTCATCTACGCAGATCCTTCAAGTTGAGCGCTGAATTGCGCATGTAAAATTTTTCGATGTAATCGTAGGTGATGACTTCGAGCTTGCTCCGGACGGCTTCTCGATAGAGTTCGAAAAATAGAATTTGAAGCGCTCTCATATTTCTTAGTGAGTCTATTTTCTGGAGCATACCATCCAGCTCCTCCTCGGTAATCGCCAGCGGTATTTGCGAGGACTTGCTCCGGTCCATCCGCGCTTGTACGAATTTCCAGGCGTCGCCATTGTTCAACAGGCCGAGTTTCAGTGAAGTGTGCACCGCGCTCACCGGGACCACGGCGTCCCATTCCCGTTGCACCTCGCCGCTGCCGCTCTCGGCGAAGAAAATGATGTTCTCCCGATTCTGGGCGATCTTGTAGTACATGTGGATCTCGCCCGTCACCGTCGTCGGGGGCAGGATGACGACCGCCACCGGACGATCGGCCAGCAGCTCACCGAGCCGGCTGTAGCCCAGCCGCGGATCGTCGGAATAGCCGTGCAGCTCCTCCCGGTACTGCGCGAGATTGGCGGCGACGCCCAGCCGGATCACGAGCATGCGGTAGATCAGCCGGAAGCTCTCCTCCGGCGCGCCTGCGACGTCCTCGCCGTGCAGGTCGACGATGATCCCGGTCCTGCCCTTGCTCGGCAGGCCCTGGTCACGCAGCAGCCAGGAGGCGCACCGGTGCGCCAGCGAGGTCTTCCCGCAGCCGCTGTCACCGACGACCGTGATCAGGTGACCTCTGTTCGGCGGCACCCGATCGTCGCCGAACACCTCGACGAACCGGTTGAACTCGGCCTCGCTGCTGTCCACGTCGACGTACAGCTCCTGGTCGGGCACCTGCCACAGCCAAGGGCACAGCGGATGATCGGCTTCCGAATAGCCGCGCCCGACCGAATGGAAGCCGAACGGATTGTTCTCCAGCGGAGATGTCATGTCAGCGCCTCCGGATGCCGGAACCGGGAAGTCCGGAGCGGATCGGGCGGCTCAGCGCGGTCGCGACGGTCTCCACGTCCGCGTCGAAGGTGTCGAGCTTTCCGCGTAACGCGGCCGCCTTCGCCTGGCGGGCCGCCGAGTCGCCGCTCCAGAAGTTCGCGTCGCCTTCCGCGAGTTCGTCGCCCTTCACCCGATCCCTGAGCCTCTTCGCCTGATGCCACGACGAATGGAAGGAGATCACCCGGCCGATCTGGCGGAGGAGATCGGTCCGGCGCAGCCGTACGGTCACCGCGTCCGGGCTGTTGCCGCGGGCCCATTCCGACGCGTAGGTCTCGATCGCCCCGCGGAAGTCGGCCACCGCGGTGCGCAGGGCGTCCGCGTCGCGGGCCCCGCGATCGATGGAGGCGCGCCATCCCGTCGCGATGAAGGTGAGCAGCGCCCCGAACGCGGCGGGCACCAGGATCTCTCCCATCCTGACCCAGAACGGTTTCGACTCCGTCACCTTGACCTGGGGCTCGGAGGCGAGGAGCGCCCGGCAGGTACGGTCGAAGTCCGCTCTGTGCTGGGCTCGCCACGTCTCCAGATCAACGGCTTTGCCGCCGACCCATAAGTGGCCCGGGGGGAGTGAAGGCGACGGAGAGGCCAGGCCGAGTGATCCCGCCGCGGCGAGGAGTTCCGGCCGATGGTCCGGCGATAGGCAGAACACCGTCATGGTGTCGTCCGGGGTCGCCGCTCGGCTTTCTTCGGCCAGGACCGAAAATAGGAGTACGGTCGGTACTAAACCGACATATGAGAGGATCATGAGCGTGGCCCTTGGCGTCCTCCACATACCTCCACCTTCGGTCATTTCCTTTACGCAAGATAGTGCCACTTCTGTGCATCGGAGATGCGCGTTCGCGATATGTCCCCCCAACGCAGGATGTCATCGACAATAGCCATAAACCATCCTTTATGCGGCGCTAGTCATTCTTCGCAACATGTGAGTGGATGGATGAACCCCGGCTCTCCGGGATTACCTCGCCGCGGGCGGAGGGGCGAGCGGCCCGCCGTCGTCCGGCCCCTGATCCGGCGGGTCTGCGGCCGGCCCGCCTTATCTCACAGGTAATCGCCAAGCCGCGGCGACCCGGGAAGACTGACACGTGCCCGCACCGCTGAACCGGACTCTGGGGACGAATCATGACGACTTACGACACCGTGCAGGAGTTGTTGCGCCGGATCGGCGCGGGTGACGTCGAGCGGATCGCCGAGTCGTTCGCCGAGGAGAGTGACTGGCGCTTCAACTGGCCCGCCGAAGGGCACCCGTCGGTGCCGTGGATCCGGCCCCGTTCGAGCCGGGGTGACGTGGCCGAACACTTCCGCATGCTCGGGTCGCACCACGTGCCCGAGCTCAACGGCACCACGGTCACGCGGATCCTGGTCGACGGCGACGACGCCGTCGTGCTCGGCGACATCGTGCAGACCGTCGCCGCCACCGGCCTGTCATACACCTCCCCGTTCGCCCTGCACCTCACGGTCGCCGGCGGACTGATCACCCGCTACCACATCTACGAGGACAGCCTCACCGTGGCCCGGGCGTTCTCCGGCGGCGCCACCGCGGCGGATCGATGATCGGGCTCACCGCCGGTCATGGCCGTTGACGGGCAGCGCCTGCTGAAGCTGATGGCGAGAGGTGATGCCGAGCTTGGTGAACACCTTCCGCAGGTGGTACTCGACGGTGCGCGGGCTGAGGAACAACTGGGCGGCGATCTCCGGGTTCGACAGGCCCGTCCGGGCCATCCTGGCGATCTGGCCCTCCTGCGGGGTGAGCCAGACCGACTCGTCGGCGGTGCGCTTGCGGGTGGTCTCGCCGGTGGCCAGCAGCTCGTTGTAGGCCCGATCGGCGAACGCCCGCATGCCGATCGCGTCGCACATCTCGTACGCGATGCGCAGCTGCGTCCGGGCGTCGGTCCGCCGGCCTTCGCGGCGCAGCCACTCACCGTAGAGCAGGTGCGCGCGAGCGAGTTCGGTGCGAATGCCGGTACGGCCCAGCAGGTCCACCGCTTCGCGATACCGGCTTTCCGCCTCCGCACCATCGCTGAGCAGCGCCTGGGACCGCACGTAGAGACCCGGCCCCCAGCCGCCGTCGCCGATGGAGGTCGCCTCGGCCAGCCGGTCGAGCGCCTGCGCGGCCTGCCGGGTGCGTCCGGTTCTGCCGGCCGCCTCGATCAACTCGGAAAGCGCCCACATGGAGACGTGCATCTCCGGCGCCCCCGGGGCGGCTTGGGCGGCCTGCGCCGCGACCAGGGCCTCTTCGTACCGGCCGAGCCCGTTGTTGAGCACGGCCTTCACCCACTGCGCGAGCTGTTCCCCCACGCCCTGGCCGGACGCCCGGGACTCCTCGATCGCGCGCTCGATCAGCGGGGCGGCCTCGGCCTCCGACCCTCGGAACGCGGCGAGCATCACGACCCCGGAGACGAAGCCGCGGCTCCCCGTCGCCGTCGCGATCGCCTCAGCCTCCGCGACCAGCGAAGCGGCCTCCGTGAGATCACCGCGCCAGGTCTCCAGGACGGCCATCGCGTTCACCCAGATGCCCAGCGGGCCGAGCATGCCGGCCTCACGGCAGAACCGGAGCTCGCGGGACTGCATCGTGTACCAGCACTTCTCGTCCCACAGCGCCGACGCGGCGACGGCCGCCATCGGGCTCCAGCGCAGGCGCTCCGCCGGGGAGATCTCGCCTTCGGCGAAGACCCAGGCCGACCGTCTCAGCAGGGGCGCTGCCGCGGCGCGTCCCTCGGTGACCAGGACCGCCAGCGCCTCCAGCAGCAGGTCCGGCGGCCGGGACGCGTCCGAGTGCGACGAAACGGCTCGGGCGGCCCGGGAGATCTCGCGCAGGTCGTCGGTGCCCGCGAACCGTCCGGCGAACAGCGCGGCGTACCAGGCTTCCAGGTACGTCTGCCGCGCGAGCACGGGGTCCAGCGGCTCCAGCCGCTTGGCCACCCTCGCCAGGATCGGCGGAGCGTCGCCGCTCATGCTGGTGACGAAGGCGATCTGCCCGTGCGTCAGATCGACGCGAGCCTGCTGAAGCTCGTTCAGCGGCCCGGCCGCAGCGACGGCGAGCAGCTCGGACGCCGCGTCGAACGCGCCGGCCATGACGTTCGCCTGCGCCGCGGCCAGGGCCCGTTCGGATCGGGGTCCCGGTCGCGGTTGGTCGACTCGGCCAGCGCCCGATGCGTCGCCCGCCGCTCCTGCTGCGACGCCGCCGAGTACACCGCGGACCGGACGAGCGGATGCCGGAACCGCACCGCCGCTCCCGTGTCGAGCAGCCCGTCGGTCTGAGCGGGTTTCGCGGCGGAGGCGGGGATCCCGAGCCGCCCGGCCGCCCGCCAGATCAGTACCGGGTTGCCGGTCGGCTCGGCCGCCGCGACCAGCATCAGGGACCGCGTCTCGGCCGGCAGCCCCGCCAGCCGCTGCCGGAAGCCCTGCTCGATCCGCGCGGGGACGGTATGCGCCTCCACCAGGCCGAACCCGCCCGCCAGCTGCCTGGGGCTCAGCCCGCGCGGCAACTCCAGCAGCGCCAGCGGATTGCCGTTCGTCTCGGCGAGGATGCGGTCCGTGACCCGTTCGTCCAGCTGGAACCGGACCACAGAGCGCAACAGCGTCAGGGCCTCCGGGGCGGGCAGGCCGGTCACCTCCAGCTCCGCCAGCCCGTGGAGCTGGGCGCCAGGCTCGCGCGCGGCGAAGATCAGCCCCACCGGCTCGGCCAGCAGCCGCCGCGCCACGAACGCCAGCACCTGCGCCGACGACTGGTCCAGCCACTGCGCGTCATCGACCACGCACAACAGCGCGCGTTCCTCCGCCGCCTCGGCCAGCAGGGTCAGCACCGCCAGACCCACCAGGAACCGATCCGGCGCGCCTCCCGCCCGCAGCCCGAACGCGGCTTCCAGCGCGTGACGCTGCGGAACGGGCAGCCCGTCGAGCCGGTCCAGCAGCGGCACGAGGAGCAGATGCAGGCCGGCGAACGCCAGCTCCATCTCCGACTCCACCCCCGCCGCGCGCAGGACGCGCAGATCGGCCGCCGCCCGCACCACGTGCGCCAGCAGCGCCGACTTGCCCACCCCCGCCTCGCCGCGCAGCACCAGCGACCGCCCGCGCCCGGCCCGCAGATCCGCCAGCAGGTCGTCGAACACGGCGCGTTCCCGCTGTCGGTTCAGCAGCGGCGGCCCCGGATCAGATAACGTCGGCATGCCCATCCGCCCCGTTCAGCCGCCGGCCAGCGGCGTGGTCACGCCGGCGCCCATCGGGTGCCGGCCGCTGTGCCTTTCTCGTGATCAAGATGATAATCGCCGCGGTCTCGCCGACCGGCGCGCTAGTCCTCGTCGTCGTAGTAGTTGTAGTCGTCGTCGAAGTCGCCCGTGAGCATCTGCTCGAGCTGCTTGCGCGTCTCCGCGAGCTCGGCCGGCACCTCGTCGGACGGGCTGTGCTCGGCCAGCCCTTCCAGTTCGGCGAGGACGGCACGCATCTCGGCGACGCCGGGCCGTTCCGCGTCCTGGCGCTCCTCGGAGTCGGGCTCGTCCGCGGAGTGCAGCAACCAGGCCACCGACCGAAGACAGCGGACGCGCGGGGTGAGCCGGCCGAGCTCGGCCCAGAGCGCGGCCGCCCGCTGATAGGCGGGCAGCGCCTCCGCGTTCTGCCCGGAGTACTGCAGTGCTTCGGCGGCGGACCAGGCCAGGTCGGCATGCATGGCTCGCTGGTCCGAGTCATGCTGGACCAGCTCCGCGCCTCTGAGGAACTGCTCGGCGGCGTCGCGGTAGCGGCCCAGCTCGCGTAGAGAGATGCCGTACTGTCCCCGGGTCATCGCGATGACCGGCGCGTCGTAAGGGATCTCCACCTTCGAGATCACGTCCTCGAACAGCGCCGCCGCTTCGCGGTGCCTTTCGAGATGGTGGTAGGCGCGCGCCGCCGTGAACGTGTTGTGCAGGGTGTCGGGTTCGGACAGGCCGTCCCAGCGGGCGGCCGCGGTCAGCGCCGCGCCGACCAGGTCGCGTTCCCTGCCGGGCTGTCTCGAGACGGCCTCGACGAGCAGGGAGCTCAGCTGGGCGGTCTGCTCGCGCGGGACGAGATCGGCGCCGTACGCGATCGCCTTCGACGCGAACTCCTCCGCCGCCTTCGGATCGTCGCTCCCGAGGGCGATCTCGCCGAGCAGCGTGGTGGGATGCGCGGCGCGCCACGGCTGCTCGGCTTCGAGATAGCCGGTCATGGCGGCCCGCAGATGGGCGCGCGCGCCGTCCGCGTCGCCGAGCGGGAACGAGATCCGGGCCAGCAGGTCGTGGTACATGGCCGCGCGCTCGGTCACCGCGAGCTCCTCCGCCAGGGCGAGTTCGGCCTCCAGCAGCGCGTGGGTGGCCTTGAGGTCGGCCTCGTCCGGGTTCTCCAGCTGTTGCAGCGCCGCCATCGCCATGAAGGGGGCGGTTCTCCGCACGGTCAGGTATTCGCCAGGGGTGAGCCTTCCCGCCGCGTACGCGCTTTCCGCCCGCTCCGTGACGCTCGCCGCCATCGCCTCGCCTCCGGCCCGATCCCCGGCCTCGGAGCGCGCCAGGGCCGCGGCGGCGAGTGCCGCCAGATTCTTGGCGGTGTCGGCGAGCCGGTCGAAGCTCTCGGCGACGGCCAGCAGCGCGTCGTGGGCGGCGCCGGGGTCCGAGTCCAGGACGGAGAGCGCCTTGGCGTACGCGACCTCCGCGGCCACGAGCTCGGGCAGCGGCTGCCCGGCGGCCGCGACGCGTTCCCACGCCCTGTCGGCGTGGGGATGGCGGATCTCGGACAGGCGGCGCGCCTCCGCGACCAGCTCGTCGAGCCCGGAACCGGTGCCCTTCACCTGGATCGGCGCCACACTGTCGGTCGGCGCCGGCAGCGTCGCCGGGACGCCGAGCGGCAGCCGGTCCGTCAACGGCTCCCGGGCGAGGCGCTCGGCGACGCGCTCGCTGAACACGCTGCTGCCGTTACGCGTGTCGTAGCGGGCGCACAGCTCGCTGAGCTCCTGTTCGAGCCTGGCGAGAATCGTCTCAAGAGTCAGGTCGCCGATCCTGATGCCGCCGTGGCCCAGCGTGGTCAGACGGCGCAGCAGCACGACGACACCGCTCACGAAGCCGACCCGGGGCGAGACGTCCCCGTGCTGCTCCATGAGCCAGGACGCGTGCTCGTTCAGGATCTCCAGGCCACGCGCCTCGTTGCCGGTCAGCGCGCAGAACTCGATGTGGTAGCCGACCGGCTCGCGCAGGTTCTCGTTGTGGCGGACCAGCGAGTAGCCCCTGAGGAAGGCGCTGCGCGCGTCCTCGGTCCGTCCGGAGCGCAGCAGGGGGAGCAGCGCCCTGGCCAGGGCCCGGTGCGGCTCCTCCATGCATGACCGCTCGCCGTCGATCAGCGGCGCCCAGTGCTCCAGCGCCCCCGCGTCGTCACCCGCCCTGGCCCGCCAGGTGCCCCAGCCGTTGCGCTCGCAGGCGTCACAGTCGGACATCTCGTCGCGCGGAGCGGAGATCGACGCCTCCATCGCCGCCGCGGCCGCTTCTTCGTCGCCCAGGTTCTGCGCCAGCAGCGAGCGCAGGCTGAGGATCGGGCGCGGGCTGTATCCGCGCTGCCGGTAGCGGTTCTGCAGCTCGTCGAGCCAACGGTGGATGGTCGCCAGCGGCACGGCCGGGTTGCCGATGAGGTGGAAGCTCATCCACTTGAGCTGCCAGTGGATGTCATGGCTGAACGCGCCCACCTCGGCCGGGAAGTCGTCGTAGATCCGCAGGAGCCGTCCGAACGCGATCGGCATGCGGTCACCTTCGGCGCCGTACTCGTAGGCCTGGATGAGGGTGAGCAGCACTTCGGCTTCCAGCGACCGGTCGTCGGTGGCCTTGGCCGCGGTGGTGAGCAGCTCCAGACGTTCGGCCTTCTGGCGACCGCGCGGCAACGCGTAGGTCTGACGCAGGGCAGCGCGGATCTCGGCGACGTTCATGCCTTGCCGTCCTCTCCGGTGGATTCGGTCACGTTCTGGGCGGCCCAGCCGAGCAGCTCGTCGAAGGCTCGGTTGAGCAGCGCGGTGTCGACCGACCGCAGGGGCCGGTGCGTCATCAGCAGCGCCTGGCCGTACAGCGACTCGACGGCGGTGACGAGCAGCGCGCGATCGCCGATCGTGGCGAGCCTGCGGACCACCGGGCTGCGGTGGTTGAGCACGAGTCGCGCGCGCGGCTCGGAGGACTTGAGCGAGCCCAGGATCTCGCTCCAGAGGTCGTCCGCGTCGGCGGCGATCTCCGCGCGGGTCCGCTCGTTGCGCGCCTCGCGGGAGTCCAGATGCAGCGCGGACACCGACGCGGGGAAGAACGCGCGAAGGATCACGTCGCAGCCCAGCGGGTCGAGCGTGGCGCGTGCCGTCGTCATGAAACCGGCCATGGCCAGCTCGTCCGTGCTGTCCACCGGGTCGAGGGCGGCGGTGACCACGTCCGAGCCGAGCTCCTCGACCACCACCCCCGGCACCGCCTCGGGCAGCAGCGCGACCAGCTCGCTGTCGTAGGTGTAACCCCCGTTGACGACCCCCACGCCGTGGGCGGACGCGATCGGCGCGATCTGCCGGAACTCCTCGACCGTGGACGTGATCCGGATCACCGGGTGCCTGCCGGCGACCTCGGCCAGCGTGACCTGGCCGTCGGTCGTCTCCAACGTGAGATACGGCAGCATGATCCGGAACAGCTCGGCGTCATGCCTGGCCATCGCCTTCACCCCGAGGCTGTGCACGGCGAGGAACGCGGTCAGGCGCTGCGGCTCCTGCGCGGCCAGCCCGGTGAGCCAGTCACGCAGCCGGACCCCCAGCGCCTCGCGGACCGCGACCAGCGTCTCGTCCTCGTACAGACCTTCACGCGACGCGGTCGGGCGCAGCGTGTCCGTGTCGATCACGCAGCGGACGAAGAACGCCCATTCCGGGAGCAGGCCGGTGGTCGCGTCGTTGAGCAGCATGCCCTTCAGGTAGACGCGGTGGCGGCCGCTGTCGGCCGGATTCGCCGCCTGCGGCAGCACGTAGGCGGCGCCCCTGATGCCGGCCAGCTCCACGTCGAGTTCGACGACGTCGAGCGCGGTGAAGCCGAGCACCCGCTCGCCGTACTCGATCAGCGCGGCCCGGCGTGCGGCCGCGGAAGCGAAGTCGCGGTCCCACACCGGCGGGCTGTCCGTGGTGCGGATCGTGCGCCCGCCCGTGTCGATCGTCACCTCGTACGGCAGCAGCGAGCCGAAGTCGCGGGCGAGGCCGGTGACCACGTCCGGGGCGAACCACCGCTCGGCCCCCGCGCGTGGCGTCAGGCGGACGGTCGTTCCCGGATCGGCCCGCTCATCCGGCGCGAGCCGCCGGACCGAGTACGTTCCGTCGGAGGTGGCCAGCCACTCGACGGCCGGCGCGTCCGGGACGGCGGCCGACCGGCTGATCACCTGGATCCGCTCGGCGACGGTGAAGCAGGCGAGGAGGCCGATGCCGAACTGGCCGAGGAACTCGCGCCGGGCCCCTTCCAGGTCGTCGCGCTTGGAGGACCGGCCGATGGTGGCCAGGAAGCGATGGACGTCCGCCTCCGTCAAGCCGATGCCCGGGTCGTCGATCCGCAGCCCCGCCTCGTCCAAGGTGATCCGGATGGCGGTGGGCGCCTTCGGGTCCACGCGCTGCCGCGCGGTCACCGCGTCGACCGCGTTCTGCAGGAGCTCTCTCAGATAGACGCGCGGGCTGGAGTAAAGGTGGTGCGACAGGAGATCGACAAGTCCGCGCAGGTCAACCTGAAAAGAGTGCTCATTTTTGGGCTGATTGTCCGGCATGCGGGAGATCGTAGCGTCAAGTTATGACATTGACCTGGTCAATCTCCGGCCGCAGAACGCGACGGCCGGCCAGGAACGTTCCGAGGTCAGGTCTTGCGCACCACGCGTTCGCCCTCGCCTGGCTTCCAGCTGGTGATCGTGAGCCGGTCGTCGATCAGCTCCACCGAGGAGGCGCCGGTCAGGTCGGCGACGAAGAACGGGTCGAAGTCCTGCCCCCGCAGGTCGAACCCGGACTCCTGGAACAGGTGGTCGGCGAAGCGCCGGTGCAGCTCCACGTCCCGCACGTCGCTGACGACGCCCCACAGCTTGGCGTCGCCTTCTCCGGCGTACGGGTCGACGGTCGCGGTGTGCAGGCAGAAGCGCGGATCGCGAGCCAGGTCGCGGAACTTGGTGGTGCCGGGCATGCCGACGAGGAGCAGCCGTCCCTCGAAGATGCCGGGCTCGATGGGGCTGATGCGGGGGTAGCCGTCGGAGCGGAGCGTGGCCAGCAGGCACAGGTGGCCCGTCGCGGCGTGGCGGCGGGCGAACAGCTGGGCGATTCTCGGGCACTGCCCGGCGAAATCCTTCCAGGCGACCATCACCGCATACTACGACCCGCACCGCTGCCACGCCCCCTGCCTTCCCGATGCGCCACGGCGGCACGCATGGTGATGTCCGTGACGGCCATCCTGCTGGCTCCGTTCTTCTTTCCGGCCTTCACATGGATGACGAGCATCCCGCCGACCGTTCTGTCGAGGGCCGCGTCCTTCTGCCGCGTGCCGCGCCGGAGGGCGCCGAAGTGGGAGATCATCGAGTGCATGAGCGATCGGGATCTGCAGGTCATCAAGGAATGCCTGGACGCGGCGGTTGACGGGCCGTTCTTCGACGACTGTGAGTTTCACACTCTCATGGGCTTCACCCGCGAAGAAATCTCCAGGATCGCGCGGACGTGGCCGCACACCGACGATCCCGGCGAGCAGAACAACGCCGTCGTCAACGTACTGAACATGCTGCTCGGCTACCCGCACGACCATTGGCACCGCTGGCCCGAATACTCCTCCGCCACGCCGCAGGAGATCGCGCAAGTCCTGGCCCGCCGGCAGGATGACGGCGCCGCTTTCGACGGTGCTCCCAAGGGCACCTTCGACCGGCTGCGCTGAACCCGTCACTCCCATGCAGCGCGCTCCCTGTCTGTCAGCCTGACTCAGGGTCCGCCTGCTCCTCCAGCTCGGCCAGCCTGGCTCGGACCGCCTCCGCGTCACGCGGCCCGTACTCGCTCAGCATGCTCAGGGCGCGGCGCAGGGTCTGGATGGCCTGTTCGCGCAGGCCGGCGCCGAGCTGGGCCTCGGCGAGCTGGGGAAGCGTCTCCGCCTCGTACACCGGCTCCTGGCCTCGGCGCAGCAGCAGCGTCTGTTCGTAGCAGGCGATGGCCTTCTCGTACTGCTTCAGGCTTCGATGGATGTAACCGAGGCTGTCGAGCGTGGCGCTCTCCCCGACGATGTCCCCGACGCTTCTCAGTATCTCGAGCGCCTCCTCGCAGTAGAGCCTGGCTCCCTCGTAGTCACCCAGCAGAGCGCGGAACCAGCCCACGTTGTTCAGCGCCATCGCCTCCCCGGGCCGGTGCCCGGCCGCGCGGGAGTGTTCCAGGGACAGCTCGCAGAGCTCCAGCGCCGACTCGAGATCCCCCCGTTGCCCGTGGAGAACCCCCAGGTGGGTGGTCACAGCGGCCTGGCCGATGTGGTCGTCCAGGCCGGCGTAGAGATCCTGGGCCGCGCGCAGCTCCTCGCCGGCCTCGTCGAAGCGGTGGAGGCGGCAGAGCGCCTGGCCCAGCCCGAACAGGCAGTACGCCTGGGCGGAAGCGTTCTTGAGCACGGTTGCCGAGCGCAGCGCCAGCCGGTGCAGCTCGGCCTGCTCCTCGAAGTGACCGTTGCGGTACAGGAAGGTGCGCAGGACGCGCGTCAGTTGCCAGGTGAACGTGTCGAACCCGTGCTCGGCCGCCACGCCGACGGCGGCGGTCATGGTCAGGTACTCCCGCCGGAACCAGTCCAACGCGTGGGCGGTGCCGTCGATGTCGGAGACGGAGACGTCATCGGGGGCGACACCGAGACTGTAGGGCATCTGGTGGTTCCGGTTGATCTGCAGATCGGCGCGGCCTGCCGTGTGCAGGTAGTGGGCGAGCATGCGGCCCAGCGCCGCCGAGCGCCGCTCCGCGGTCACGTCCCGCTGGGCGAGCTCGTTCGCGTAGGCCCAGACCAGGTCGTGGAAGACGTGGTGATCCAACGAGACCTCGGTGATGAGGTTCGCCTCGGCCAGATGGGACAGCAGCCGGCCCGCCTCGCTGATCGAGCATCCGCGGAGGCTGGCGGCGGCCGCGGTCGAGAACTCCGGGCTCGGGTGCAGGCCGAGCAGCCGGAAGAGGTCCGCGGCCGGCTCGTCGAGGGCCTGGTGAGACCAGGAGAACACGGCCCGGAGGTTCGTCGCCGCGTCCTCGACGGCGAAGGGGTCGAGGCCCGTCTCCGTCTCCCACCGGCGAGGGAAGAGATCGGCGAGGGCGAACCGCGGCCGCATGACCGCCCGGGCGCTGAGGGTCGCCAGCGCCAGCGGCAGGCCGCCGCATCGCTGCACGATCCGGTCGACGGCCTTCGGCTCCCGGTCGATCCGGTCGTCGCCGAGCCGGAAGGCGATGAACCTGCGCGACCCCGTGTGGTCGAGGGGGGCGAGGCTGAGCGGTCGCGCGCCCTCCATCGCCACGAGCGAGGTGAGCTCGTGCCGGCTCGTCACCAGGACCAGGCAACTGGGGGAACTGGGCAGGAGTAACCGGACCTGGTCCGCGTCGCGGGCGTTGTCCAGCAGCACCAGGAACCGGCGTCCGGCCAGCAGGCTGCGGAACAGCCCGAGCTGTGCCTCCTGCGTGGCCGGGATGCGGGCCTGCGACACACCCAGCGCCACGAGGAACGTCTGCAGCGCGTGCTCGGCCGCCAGCGGGGTCCCGGAGGGGCCGAACCCGCGCAGGTTGATGTAGAGCTGCCCGTCGGGGAAGTGATCCTGCATCTGGTGCGCCCAGTGCACGACGAGCGCGGTCTTTCCGACGCCGCCGATGCCGGTGATCACGCCTACCGCGGGTGCGGTGGCGGAACTGTCCGCGCCCTCGCGGACCATGGCGTCGAGCACGCGGAGTTCCGCCTCGCGTCCGCAGAAGTAAACGTTGTCAGGGGGGAGCTGCCGAGGCGCCTTCACGCCGAACGGCGGCGTCGAGACGCCGTTGTCGCGCTGCTCTTGAGGCGCGCCGGTCGGGTCCTGACTTCGCGCGTCGCTCGGCGCGTCGCGCAGTGTGTCCTCATGCGCTCGGGTGAGGGGTGCTCCAGGCTCGATGCCGAGCTCGTCGATGAGACGTCGGCGTACGCGCTGGAACAGGTCCAGAGCCTCGGCGCGCCTGCCCGATCTGTGCAGAGCGGTGAGAAGCAGGGCGGCGGTGTCCTCGCGCAGCGGGTCGGCGGCGTGCAGCGGAGCCAGCCTGGTCACCGCTTCCGCCGGCAGGCCCGCGTGGATCTCCAGCCTGGCCAGCTCCTCGATCACGTCACGGCGCTCGTTCTCCAGGTTGGGGGCCACGACGTCCGCGAGCCAGTCGCCGACCACGTCCGCGAGCGCCTGGCCCTGCCACTCCTCCAGCGCCTGCGCCAGCAGCCGCCGCGAGGCCTGCGCGTCGCTCCGCCGGGCCCGTTGGACCAGCGCGCGGAAGCGGAAGAGGTCGACCTCCTCCGGCGGGACGTCCAGGCGGTAGCCGTGACCCACCGCCCGGACGGGCGCGTGGATCAGGGGCGACAGGAAGCGGCGCAGCCGCGAGATCTGCACCTGGACGGAGTTCCGCGCCGTACGTGGCGGCGCGGTCCCCCAGAGGGCGGTGATCATGCGGTCCACGGCCACGGAATGGCCGCGATCGAGCAGCAGGAGTGCGAGCACGGCGCGTTGCTGCCCGGTGACCGGACCGAGGTGCCTTCCCTCGCGCCACAGACCGACAGTGCCCAGCAATCGAAACGTGGGGTTGGGTGCCACGGCTGAACCTTACTCGCAATTCAACTCTCGATCAGGATCTTGCAAGGGCGGCGGAACAGACTCGCCGTACGACCCGTCCTGCTGGAGGTGATCATGGAGCTGCTGAAAGGCGACGTCACCGGCACTATCGGCAGATCCGTGAGGTGACCGACCTCACGTTCTGGATGCGTACGCGGCTCGACCGGATCATCATTCGGGTGCCCGACGGACATCCCGGTGACGTACTCGCCCAAGGACCGCGCCAGCGGCGCGCCGCCCGGCCCGGACGGCGAAGTCCGGGCGACCACGCGGCGACCGAGGCCGTCTGGGACGACCAGGCGGCCGGCTCGGGATCGGAGCCCAATGTGACTACTTACGAATACTTAGCCGGTGTTGCCTACTACGGGGAGTTCACGCTGGACGAGTACCGCACCTGGACCCGGGCCGAGGTCAGGGCCCTGGAGAGCGTTTCGAACCGGTCCGTCTGCAACCGGGGCGCGGACGGGGACAAACCGGCCGACAGCTCCACCGGGAAGGTGGCCGTCACGGGCGTGGCGGGAGCCGCCGTGCTCGGCCCGGGGTCGCTCGCCGGCACGGCCGTGGTGACGGCGCGGATGGAGGGGATGGCGGAAACGCGAACCAGCGCCTCGACGGGTAGGGCGGGGCGCGCCGAGGCGAACGGTGACGCGGAGTTCCGCGCGACGAACCGCGTCCGCGCGGGGGAACGTTCCTGCTGTGGCTGGCGGGCGCGCGGCGCGGTGACCGAAACCGGAGGCGCCCACCTCATCCCATACGGAAAGCTCGGCTATTACCAGGACGAGCTGCGGGTCTGGGCCCCGATCGCCGCCGCATACGACGACGACTGCGTTGGGACGGCGTTGGCCGCGTAGCTGGGGACGTGTGCAGCCCGCCACCCGACCGACCCGATCACTGCCTGCCTCGGAGAGACCGGCAGGTGGGAGCACTCCTGCTGCGGTTGGCGTAACTCCAGCGCGAGCAGGGTTCGGTGGGGGAGGCGGGCAGAGATGCGGTCTGTGGTCGAGGCCGGTGCGAGCGTGGGCCGGACCGTGACGGTGACGGGCCTGCGGCATCCGCCGGTGTGCGGAGTGAGTTCGCGGGGGCGCCTATCAGTCGGCCGCCGAGACACCGGCCAGCCTCGGCCGGGCTGTGCCGCACCTGCGACAGCGGCACGAAAGTGGTCGCGATACCGGGAATCCGGCTCCTGCGCCATCGTCTGTGTCAGTGGAACCTACGCCTTTGAGCCGCCGCGGTGAGGGTTTGTGATGGGTCGTTGGCGTGCTCGCCCGCATGGGGCGGCGGCGGTACGACGCGGCCAGATGAGCCGTCAGGATGCTGAGCAGCGACAACACCTCAATGATCGATGCGTGCCGCTGAAATATCAGGATCTGGGCCTCCTGGGTCGGAATAACTGGACAAGGCGTCCGGTTGCGCTGGAGTGTAAGTGGACATTCCGTCCATTTGTGGAGGCGCTCGAACCGCGACCGGTTGGAGACCTTCCCAACTCCAACAGGTGCCCAGGAGGGACGCACGATGGACACGAGCGACATCGGGATCGTGTTCGGCAGCTTGACCCCGCCGGAGGAACTGACCCAGGGCGCTGCGCTGGCCGAACGGCTCGGCTTCGGTGAGCTGTGGTTCTCGGAGGACTGCTTCTTCACGGGCGGCCTGTCCGGGCTGACCCAGCTGCTGGCCGCCACCCGTACCGTCCCCGCCGGCCTCGGGCTGGCCAGCGTGATGACCCGGCACCCGGCGGTGCTGGCCATGGAGCTGTCCGGTCTGGCCCGGATGTACCCAGGACGTACCCGGGCCGCCGTCGGGCTGGGCAATACGCACTGGCTCCGTCAGATGGGACTGCTGCCTGAACGCCCGCTGACCGCGGTCACCGAGACCTTCGACGTCCTGCGCGAACTCCTGAGCGGCGCCACCGTCGATCGCCGGACGAGCACGCACCAGTTCTCCGGCATCCGGCTGGAGTTTCCTCCCGAGCAGCCGCCGGAGCTGTGGATTGGAGCGGTCAACGCGCGTGCGCTCCGCGCCGCCGGTGCCATCGCGGACGGGATCCTGCTGTCGGTCCTGGCCGGCCCTACGTACGTGAGCTGGGCGCGGGAACAGGTGAGCGCGGCGGGCAGGCCGACGCCGCCGATCACGGCGTTCGTGCTGGCCGCGGTGGACGACGACGAGCGGGCGGCCCGCGACGCGGTACGCGAGGCCGTCGGCTTCTTCCTCAAGGCCGAAGCACACACGGCACTGATCGAGCACTCCCGGCACGGCGCTGAGATCCGCGACCGGACCGCGAAGCTGGGAGAGAACGAACCGCTCGTTGTCGAGGACGCCTGGATCGACGAATTCGCCGTCGCCGGCCGCCCTGGCCACGTGCGCGAACGGCTCCAGGAACTGCTGGCGGCCGGTGCGGACTCGCTCGGCCTCTGGCTGTTCCCACCTGACCAACTGGCTGGACAGCTCCAGCAGATCGCCCGGGACGCACTCCCCGAAACAAACCGACCGACGTCCGGACGCCATCAGCTCGCGCTACATCACCCCCAGACACCTCGGCCACGGTCCGATCCAAGCCCACGCGCCGGTCGGTCACCACCCTGGGCCCGCCATCACGCTGGGCCCTCCACCACCGTCGCCTCCACCGCCGTCGCCTCGCCCGGCTGGCCGTCCGGTGCGCGGACCTCGATAACGAGGCCGTCGCCCGGAGGAGGCCGCAGAGCCCGTACCTGGCAGATCCGAGACGGCGAAGCCGCCGCACCCAACCCAGCCAGTGCGGTATCGCTCTACGATCACGACCCGCTCCTACCCCCATCCGGCCGCAGGGCAGGCTCAACACCCGTCGGCGCTCGCAGCCATCGGGAGGGCCGCAATCTCATCTCCCCGGGAGCCTTCGACAGCCGGTGCCGCGAGGCGAGCTGCGGCTACTGCTGCTCATCGCGCCTGCCAGGGGCGCAGGTGCGTCCTTTGCACCATAATGCTCATCCATCGGCGCGAGAGCAGGCAGGGCGACACGGAACCTCCCTAGATCCAGAACGCGCCGAGGCAGGCAATGTGCAAGATCATCATTGGCGGGTTCGGCGAAATCCGCTTAGGCTCAGCACCAGCCGCTCCTTCGCGATCCGGAGGACGTCCAGCCGCAGAGCCAAGGGAACTGCGGGAAGAGGCACTAGGACCGTATTGGAGCCAGTCGCCTCGCGTTGATCGTTTGCCGGTCACCGCTGGCAGCATGAGGACGTGATCGCAACAGCAGCCGACTACCGCTGGTTCTACGACCGGTTTCCAAGCTTGTGGGAGGCGTACTGCATCACGCTGGTCAAGGGCCTGGCTCCTGAAGACGTCGTGACGCGACTCGATGCACGTACCGAAGACGTTGTGGCGCGATTCAGCGACTGGTTCGACGACGTTCCTTCCGGCATGAGCTTCGACGACCTGGACAACGCTGCTTACGCCGGTCCCGGCCCCTACGGCGGCTGGCCCGGCCACTTCTTCGGAGCCACGGACGTCGGCGGCTGGTGTCTCATCGTCGAGCCCAACGGCTTCATGGGATCCCGTCCGAAGATCATCAAGCCGTTGTCCGCCGGCACGCGGCTGGTGTCCCACTTCAGCAACGTCAACGCGGTCCAGCGCTTCTACTGGGCCGAGGACGGCGAAATACGACTGGGGTTCGAACCGCCCTTCGCAGCCGATCGCCATGGCAGTGACCCGGACGGAGCATTAGAGGCCATGCGACGGGCGGGATTGGATCTGGCATGCGGCGTCCGATCGTGCACGATTTTCTTCCTCGACGACACCGCAACACAGATCGGAGCCGTCTTCGCACTGGCCGAGAACCTGACCGGGCTCAAGCTGACAGCGGGACTGCTGGAGGAATCGACCTATCTCTGCGCGGTCACACCACGTAAGAACTGACCGCTCATGAGGCTGCGGCCCTCAGAACGCGGGGCGAGCGGGCATGACCGAATCGTGGCGCGTGGGTTACAGAGGGCCGACGGGCGCCGATCTCGAGGTCGACGGCCAGCGGCGAGAAACCAACGCACGTATTTGGAGGACGCCGCACCGAAATGTGACGCGGGCGCGGCGGAACTCAGGATCGAACTCTTCGCCCCTGAGGGACAGTACCCCTTCGGCCCGGGCTCCTGCCTCGTAGAAGATCACCACGGAGCCGCTTGCGCAGCAGGTGACGATAGTCGCTGAAGACCTGCGCTAGCCGGACGGCGGGGATGGCACGATCGCAGAGGCGGGCAGGCGGGCAGGCGGGCAGGCGGGCAGGCGGGCAGGCGGGATGCGTCGCTCCAGACGGCGGGCCGGGCTGGCGGCTGGCAGGCCCTCGCGCCGGGTCCAAGCGTGAAGGAGCCCAGCCCGGACAGGTGCCGCGTCCAGATGGCGGTCGCCGCGCAGCCAGCGGTTCATGACCGCAGCAGAGTCCCCGGACTAGCGGTCCGCCGCTTATCGGCACCGGCACCGCCACCGGCACCGACGCCGTCGACCCCGCTCAGGTCCCCCGGGCCGGGCTCCGCCTGTCCGGTCGGTCGGCATCGAGCCCGAAGTGACCGCTCCGACAACCGCCGGTACACACCCGCGCCGGCGCGACACACTCCAGATCGAGCTCATGCGCCTGAACCGCCAGCGCCTTGAGCCGCCACCAACCCTGAGCCGCCACCAACCCTGAACTGCCCCTAAAGCGCCATGAAAGCGCCACTAACCTGCCCGCCCACATGCTCGACGAACGAGCCGGCAGGCTTCACCCCCGGGATCCCGTTCCAAATCTCTTTCCGACCCGTGTCGAAAGGTCCGCAGGTGCGCAGATCACGTCGTCCACTGGTTCTGCGGCCTGTCGTGACATCCGACCGAAATCACGGAGGAACCGAATCCATGACCGTCACCAGAAGGTTCGCGACTGCCCTTGCTCTGGCCGCTGCCACCGCACTGCCCCTGGTCGCGGGAGCGGCACCCGCCGGCGCCACCGCGCTGACCACGGTCGCGGCAACCGCCGGCGCCTCCGACATCGGAGATGGCAGCTGGCGCCCGTACGGCAACACCAACCCGATCACCGCCAGCTCCAGCACGTGGCGCTGCGCCGGCTCCAAGAAGATCGCCAGCGACGTGATCGCGCAGGTCTGCGCGATCAGGTCGCCGGGTGGGACCGCCGCGCAAGGGGCTGTGATCGTCCGCAACAACCGATCCAGCCTCTTCAGCGCGAGGGTTTATGTGGACCTGAGTACCGCGGACGTCGTCATGGGCGACTGGATCTGCTCCTCCTCGGGTGTCGGGCCCCACTCCTGGTCGGTGTGCTTCGGACGGACCCTCTCCGTGCACGCCAAGGTGCATTCGGAGGCATGGGTCAACGACCGCAACTATCTCGGCGAATCGCCGTGGGCCTGAGCCCGAGCCGTCGGGATGAAGCGAGTGCTTGCGGTCATGACCTTCGATGGCTCGCCGACGTGAGCCGCTCGGCATCCGGCGCTCACAGCCGAGCCGGTCGCGCCTGAGGCTCCGCTGCTGACGCCGACCATCGGGCGACCCCGAACACCAAAGCGGTCGCCCGATGGCGCGCTGCTGACGGCCGACGGGCGGCAAGGCTGCTCCCCGTCCAGGGTGGGGGAGCCGCGCCACTCAACTCCAGGACGAGGTTCGGGCTGATGGCTTACGGTCGGGCCAGAAGCACCGGGACGACGACGTGGCCGTCCAGAAACGCCAGGCTGACGATGCGGCCGGGTAGGAGGCGAGCAAGCAACCGGACGGTGCGCGTCTGCCAGGGGATCCACTGGCAGACGCCCGCCCTTGGCCGCCCTGGCCACCGCGCGGCCGCGCTTGTCGGCCTGATTCAGATCCGGCACCTCCAGGCTCAAGATCTCCTCCACGCGGTAGCAGTTCCCTACGGCACCCCTGCCACAGCGGCGTTTATCCCGCACACTCACTTCTCCACCCGAGGAACTGCGCCAACTACGCACGAGTGGCGTCCACCAGGATCCTCGGGCGGACCCGGCTGCCCGTGGGGGGACGCGACCGACCGATCACACCCCCGTTCAGGTATCAAGAAGTTCATGACCAAGTACATCTAGCGCACGCCATCGGTGCTGCTTCTGAGCTGGTCCACAATCAGGTCCCAGAAAGACGTGTAACGCCTGGCGCCGGCCAGCCAAGGTGCGAGATACCAGGCCTCCCACTCGCCTTCAGGAGTTTTGACGTGGGGGTTGAGGAGAACGGCCCCATCGTCCCAGTACCCGGCCAGAAGGGTGTCGTCCACATACTCCGCTCTCATGTTGCCGGCGACCTGCTCGCGCCCATAAACGAAGTAGAGCTCGTCGGGCACGCTCCACGAATCCTCCGGCTTGGGCGCTGACCAGCTCTCGGCGACCGAGGGGTCGACCTCACGAAGCCAGCCGATCTCCTCGACACGCAGCAGGCAGCAGTCATCGTCGTTGCCCCACCCGTTGGCGAACAGGAGAAACTGCCGGTAACTCGCCGGCAGCTCCATGCCCAGTCGCTCTTCAAGCCGACGGACCTCTGCCTCGGCAGCCGGGAGATGCAGAACGCATTCCTTGTTCAACGCCAAGCGATCAAGCTCTTCGGTCGCCGTAGGCCTTTCAGGGAAGCGTTCAGACCATGCGTACTGGGTGCTCATGGCGAAGAAGATATTTCGTCACGAGTGGCTTCTGCGCGGTCGCGCCGGACGCAGTGGATGAGCCGATCTCGCGTGATCCTGTTTCTGCAGGTCAAGCGGTGAGTGCGTCGGTGGGAGTGAGTCCGGGGCCGGTGCGTCGCCGGGGACCAACCGGATGTAAGCTCCGGCAAGGATGCCCAGGCCGAGGCAGCGACAGGCAACGACCCAATCATCGGTCTGCTCAGCCAGTACGGCGCCGATCAGTCGGACGATCGCGGGCCTATCACATCAACGCTTCGGCCATGGTCTTCACCAAGGGCCGCCTACCTCGATCTGCGGTGTCAGCCGCTGCTCAGGCGTCCTGTTGATGTTCGCGGTCATCACGTTTCTCCTTCGATCTTGAACGGACCCATTCGAAGGATCTGTGAGTCTGGCGGTGGCGTTTGAGGTGAAGCACTGACAGGCTCGGTATCGGTGATCTCGTGTTCCATTACGTCCGGCGAGAGACGTCAGTCGCCCAGGAACCACAGATAGAGATGGGAACCCTGCTCCACGTGCAGGCAGAGTCTTTCGATCTCCGTCGCCGACTCGTGCCCGAGGATCTCGCGGACGGACGGGTGAGCGACCTCCCTGCGGAGTCTCGTGGCCTGTCGTGAGTTGAACATCGTGTCCGCGAACGGCAGCAGGCTGCCGAGGAATGGGAATTTGTCCTCATCCAGGTGCCGAAGGGTCTCTATCCAGTCCAGCCCGCGAGATCCACGAAGCACGACTTCGCCCTTCTCCGTGCGTACCTGGGCATCGATCATTAATGGCCTCATCACCTCCTGTGCCGCTCGATGATACGGGACGGCCCCAAAGTTTTGCTTCTCATCCACGATTGCAGATTCGAATCTGCGGGTGCGTTGTGACTAGAGGGCTTACCTGCAAATGTGCCAGCTCGGACGTTTCTCGAATTCATCGAGCGGTTGGGCTGCTTTCCCGAGCGGCAAGGCGGCCGTTACCGCCTGTGGGTAGACGGAGGTGTGAGTGTCGGTGGTGAAGATGTGCCCGAGCGCTTCTTGCGCCACCTTCATCTCCGCTCCGCTCGCGAGCATCAGCGAGGTTGCTCCGTGGCGCAGATCGTGGAGCCGGATGGGTGGCGGGCCGACGAGGTAGGCCGGCCAGAGGAAGATGATCCACGCAGTCCGCGGAGCATGATCGGCTGGTAACGCGCGAACGAGCGATGTGCCTTGGCTTGCTGGAGGAACCGGCGGACGTGCGCGGGGCCCTACACCATCTTCGCGGAAAGGACGCCGGCTTGAATCGAGACCGGTACCGTCCATGCGGTCCACGACCCTACCGCCTGGCCCCGGTGCCATTTTTTCGCGATCGAGATACCGTGCCCACCGCCATGTTCGACGAGGTGTTCACCATTGAGGGCCTGAGCATCCTCTAGCCGCCTGCTCGAGCTCCGCAGGTCATCCTCTCGGGTTACCCCATCCCTGTGCTCAGCAGGCCGAAGCCGCTCACTCGCTGTAGCTCCACCCTTCAACCATCCAGCTGTTAATGTCTGCGAGTACGCTCACGACAATCACGATGGACCGTGAAGGTACGGTCGCATTCGTGAATGATGGTCGGGAGCGTTATGAGGGTGTGGCCGTGAAATATAGCCCGCTCGTCCGCAGGCAATTCTTCTGCGACTTCGCACACCGGTACCTGGACTTCTTCACGTTCCTGACCTTTCCGTCCTCGACGATGAAATGGCGGTTCTCAATGGACGTCTGCCCGTAGATCCGCCCGTACGGGTCGACCTGCAGTGCGTAGTCGCCTGGCATGGTGTCCGCGTCGACCGAGACGGCCGGCCCGATCTTGCTGACCTTCGCCAGGTCCTCGTCGATGTCGACGATGTGGGCGTTCTCCCTGCATTGCCGCTCGTGTGCGAGGGAACCCGTCTCGATGGCGATCCACTTGTCGTTGCCCCAGGTGATGCCGGACAACTCACAACTGTTGGAATCGCTGGAGATGATCTCGATGCTGTCTTCGAAGCCCTTTGCGTCCGGTGGGAGCACCCGGGCGCGGAACACTCCGGACGCGTCGCGGGCGGAGATGCCCACCCGGCCGTCGGAGGTGACGGACAGGCCGGTGACGTTGTAGGCACCCAGCTCGATGCGGCGGGCAGACCGGGCGGTGACGATGTGGAGCGTCGTCTGCTCGAACATCTCGATCGTGCTGCTCGTGTAGGCGACCGTCCCGTTCGAGGCGGCGAACCCACCCAGTTCCGCGTCGCGTCCCGTCCTCGCCACGAATCTGGCCGTGCCATCGGCGCCCATCCGGTACAGGCGGCTGCCGAGGTATGCCTGACGACTTCTGCTGTACTGCTCCGCTCGGAGGTACAGGGTGGCGTCCTCGGTGTCGAACGCGAACGCGGTCACCTTCTCGACCGGGAGCGTGATTTCGCGGATCAACGCACCGGTGGTGGCGTCGAAGGCGAGGAGTCGGTTCTTGTCGAGGGCCGCGATCGTGAGCGGCGGAGGGACGACCGCGGATGTGGAGGGGGACGCGGAGGGCGTGGCTGATGCGGGGGTGGCCGGAATGACGACGGTCTCTTGCGGTGGTGCGGCGGTGGGCTGCCCTCCTGAAGAGGGGAGGGAGGACGCGACAACCGCGGCGATCGCGACGGTCGCGATCGTCGCGGACGCGGCCCACAACATACGGGACGTTCGGCCGCGCGGAGCCGCCTCCCACGGCGTTTCCGCTGGACCGGCTGGTGCCCATGTCCGCTCCAGTCGCGTGACGACCTCCGTCGCCGGATTCTCGAAGCCGCCGGGCGCCGGGTCATCCTGGAAGGCGCCCCAGCATTCGGTCGTCAGGCGGAGCAAGGCGTGAGCATCGGGTCTGAGCTGGGGATCCTTGGCCAGCGCTCGATCGGTCAGGGCCCGCAGATCAGTGGGTAGATCCGAAGTGTCCGCGTCCGCGCCGAGGACTCTGGCGGCCAGGACCTCGGGACGGCCGGCGCCGAAGGGGGGCTTGCCGGAGGCGGCGTAGGCGACCAGGAGTGCCCAATTGTGCACGTCAGCCGCGGGGCCGGCTTCGGTGCCGCCGTACTCCTCGGGACTGATCCAGCCAGGTGAGCCGACGACCATGCCGGTACGGGTCATGGCGGTCTCGTCCAACGCGCGGGCGATCCCGAAGTCCACGACCCGTGGGCCCTGCGGGGAAAGGATCACGTTGGCGGGCTTGAGGTCCCGGTGCACCACGCCTGCGTCGTGGATGGCGACGATCGCTTCGGCCAGGCCGGCCGCCAGGCCGTACAGCGCATCACCGGTCAGCGGTCCGTACCGGCGGATGTAGGCGTCCAGCGTGGGGCCGGGAACATACTCGGTGGCCAGCCAGGGCCGCGCGGCCCTGGTGTCGGCGGCGACCACTCGCGCGACGCAAGCGCCCGCAACACGCGTGAGCACAGCGCTCTCGCGGGCGAACCGGGCACGGAACTCGGCCTCTCCGGCGAAGGCGGGATGGACGACTTTGACAGCGACTCGCCGGCCCGCCCGGTCGACACCGGCGTACACGATTCCCATGCCGCCCGAGCCGAGCCGCCCGGCGAGCCGATATTCACCGATCCGGGGTGGATCGCCGCGCTCCAAGGGGGACGGGCCGGCCCCGGTCAGGTCAGTCGATGGTGGGACGGGAAGCTCGGCTTCCTTCCACCAGAGCCAGTACGGCGGGGCCGCCGGCCAGCCGGGATCCGGCCCTTCCCAGTCGGCGGGCGGTTCCCAGCCCTCGGGAACGGTCCAACCCGGCGGCGGATTGAAGGACCAGCCATCACCTGGGCGAGCGGGAATGCTCAAATCTCTTCCTCCGTGCGCTCGGCCAGGCCCTCCTGCCGGGCGACGGGATTCCAGAGACCGACGAACTCGATCTTGGCGGCGGTGGCTTCTTCGGAGGCGGCGTTGCCGGCGTCGTAGTCCGCGTCGCCGACCGTTGCGCCCGAGCAGTCGTGGGCCTTGTAGCGCTTGGCCCACTTCAGGTACGCCTTGTCCGCCCGGTGAGAAGCGCTCAGCGCCTCCACCAGAGCGGACTTCAGTTGCTGCCCGGACGGGAGTGCGTCCGTACTCAGTTCCTCGGCCGCTGCCGCCTGTTCCGCGCGCTGCCGGGTGACTCGCTCGATGGATTTGATCCCGGAGTTGACGTTCGAGCAGCGCAGGATCGTCCGGATGGCGCGGGCCAGCTCGCCCCGGCTGGGCTCGCTCTCGTCCAGGAGGGCGTCGATCGCGAGCGCCTGTTCGCGGGCGGCCGGGCTGCTCAGGGTCTCCGACGGCGACGACGGCGCGGACTCCGCACCCCCCGGGGGAGTCGTGGACGCCGGGGCGAGGGACTCCGCGCCGGCCGCCTGTTCCGTCGCAGCGGCGGCGGGTGTGCCGGGATCGCCGCGGTCGGCGGTGACGAACACGACCGCTCCGGCCAGGAATGCGATCGCCACTCCCAACGCGACCAGCGGCCACAGCAGACCGCGGCGAGCAGGAGGCTCGTTCGCCGTCGTCGCCGCGGAAGGTTCGACCACCGTGGGAGGCAGCGCGGTGGCGGCCTGGTGAGGGACCGCCGCGGCTTCCTCGTCGCGTACCCACCAGATCCAGTACGGCGGCGCTTCGGGCCAGTCGTCCTCGGGCCCGCCCCAAGCAGGCGTGGGAACCCACCCGTCCGGAGGCGTAGGCCAGCCGGGCGGCGAGCAGAACCGCCAGTCAGGGCCGGGACGGGGAGGGATGTTCACCTGATTCCACTTTCGAACTGATCATGAGCGAGTCTGGATTATCGCCGTGTGGTGGTTTAAGGGGCAATGGTGGCGTATTGCACTTTTGGAACGATTGATGACTTGAGGGGCTCCGGTCTGCATAATGCCGATTGATGATCGTCGGCGTCTCGGCAGGCAAGGTGCTCGTTGCGGATCCCCCCACGTCCGGGTGCCGGATGGTCGTTCAACCCGCCTCCGGGCTGGCCGGTCCCGCCGCACAACTGGGCCCCGCACGAAGGTTGGGCCGGACCCGAGCCTGGCTGGCCCGCGCCGCCCGCTGACTGGACGTGGTGGATCAGCGCGGAAGGCGCCCCGCGCAGTGCCACTCCCCGTACTGCGCTTCCCCCGCTCCACATCCTGATCTTCGCCCTCGCCGGAGTCGTCTTCGCCGCCGGCATCGTGGTGGTCCTGGTCGGCGGCGAAAGGCGACCGCCGCTCGTCATCGAGCCGCCGATCACCGTGGACGCCCTGGTCACCGCGCTCGGCGAGGGCGACTACCGCTGCGCCGCTTCGCGGCCGGCCCTGCGCTTCGACGGCGACGAGGCCATCGCATGCCAGGAGGAACTCGGACATCAACCGGCCGTCATGACTTTCGGCAGCCGCCGAACCCAGGACGATGCAGTGGCTCAGATCAAGGGCTTTCGGACCTACGGGCCCGACAACCACCTCGCCGTCGGAGAGGGATGGGCTGTCAACTGCGGGCCCGTCGAAGCGTGCACCGAGGCCGCCCAGGCGATCGTGGACGCGCTCGGCGGCCAGATGATCACGATTCCGTCCATCGGTGAACTACCCGACTGACTTGCAAGGATCACGATGAAGATTCCGCCAAGACCTGGACCTGGGTGGAGGTTCACCGCGCCTCCGGGGTGGCCCGCCACCCCTGACGGCTGGGAGCCCACCGAGGGCTGGGGCGGGCCTGACCCCTCGTGGCCGTCTGCGCCTCCGTACTGGTCGTGGTGGGTCGAGGAGCCCGACGGTGAGGCCGCCGCGTCCGGCTCGGCGACGACCGCGCCGACCAGGACGGATTCCGCGCCCGGCCCAGCGCCGTACCCGATGCCTGGACCGGTACCGCCTGCGACAGGACCTGGACCGCAGGCGGCGCCGCCAGGGACGGCGCTGTTCCTGCCGCCGCGACGGACTCGCATCACACCTGCCCATATCGGTGCGGGGGTGGCCGCCCTTCTGGCTGTCGTGCTGGTCGCCGGCGTGCTCGCGGTGGCCTCGTCGACGGGCCCGCGTGAGGCGACACCGGCAGGTGAGGAGACCTCCACCACGACGAACGATGACCCGAACGTGACCGTGGTCGTGGACAAGGAATTCCAGCCCGCCACCACGCGTGTCGAGATCGTCTATGTCGACGGTGAGTGTCTGACGCTTTCGAGCTGGGGCAACTGCTATCAGCGCAGGCAGGTGCCGGTCAACCGGCGGGTGCCAGTGCCTGAGCGGTACTACCTGTTGATCAGGAAGGGCACGACGGGTCAGAGCCGGATCGCGGTGGACGCCTTCTCATACCAAAGCTGCGCACCCGGCGATGAGTGGCCGGCCTGCCGGGACGAGGGCTGATACCGCCCCGCAGGTGCCGCTGAGCTTATGCCAGGTGCGTAGGTCGGTGCGGCGGTTCTGCGGGACCCGTACAGCGCACTCCTGTCCGTCGAGCAGCGTCTGGGATCGGCGCGCCGAAAAACCGAGCCGAAGTCAGCCGTTCACAGCGTCGCCGTCCAAGCCGGTAAGTGATGACCAAGAGTCAGCGGACTCCGGAGAGCATGCCGGCGATCGCCCGTGCGGCAGTGTGCACGTCGTTACCAAGTTCAGGAGGCAGCACGCCCTGCAGCCACAGGGTGGCGAAGCCGTGGACCAAGGACCACGCCGCCGTGCTGAGGATCACGGGGTCGTCGCCGGGTTCGGCCGCGCCGGCGACGGCGGCGCCGAGGGCGGCCGCGCTGCTGGCCTGCGCGGTTTGCAGCGCCGCATCGTCCGTCCGGAGCAGGTCGAGGCGGAACATCACCGCGAAGTGGGCGCGGTGCTCGACGGCGAAGGCGACGTAGGCGACGCCGGCCTCCCGCAGATCGGACGGTTCCACCTGCTGGAGGGCCCCGGTGAGCAGGTCGAAGCCCTCGGTCGCGAGCGCGGTCAGCAGTCCGGCCTTGTCGCCGAAATGGTGGGCGGGGGCGGCATGGGAGACGCCGACGCGGCGGGCGAGATCGCGAAGGTTGATCGCTCCGGGACCGGACTCCTCGATCACCTCCACAGCCGCGGCCAGGACCGCCTTGCGCAGGTCGCCGTGGTGGTAGCTCCGTTTCATGAACTCAGTATGCCAGAAACTAGTCATTGACAAGTTCTGCACCCCGAGCCTAATCTTGACAGTGACAAGATCTCGCAAAGAAAGGGCAACGCCATGGAACCGCTCATCACTCTCGTCGTCGTCACCGCGGTGACCCTGCTCGTGGGCATCATCTGGAAGCAGCCGTCGCTGCGAAGCGTCCCCATGGCGCTGCGGTTTGGGCTGGCGGCCATGTTCCTGCTGGCCGCGACCGTGCACTTCGTCAGCATGCGCGCGGAATTAATCGCGATGGTGCCCCCGTGGCTGCCCGAGCCGGCACTGCTGGTGGACATCACTGGCATCACCGAGATCGCCGGAGCCGTCGGACTGCTCATTCCGCGCACCGCCATGTGGGCCGCGGGCGGGCTCACCCTTCAGCTCGTGCTGATGTTCCCCGCCAACGTGCATCTGGCTCTTTCCGGGCAGGCGCTCCCGTGGTGGGATCAACTTCCGGGACGGACACTGATGCAGCTCGTCTTCCTGGCGGCCACCACGACGGTGCTCGTGGATCGATACCGCGCGCGCAAGGAATCCGGGCTGCAGAAGCGGCTCGTCCACGCATAGGCCCGAGCCGCGGGCCCGATTCACCAGATCCGATCCGCGCCTAGACCCATCGGAGAATCACCATGAGCGCAACCCAACTGTTACCGATCATCGCGATTCTCTCCATCGTCACGGTGGAGTTCGGCGGCCACGCGCTGCTGCGCTTCATCACCACCGACGCCGGAGAACTCGGCGAACTTCGCGAACGCTTCTTCCGAGCCGGGCACGCCCATGCCGGAGTTCTGCTCATCCTGTCGCTGGTGTACCTGCTCTATCTGCCCCGCGCCGAACTCTCCGAGGGCATGGAATGGCTCTTCGGCGGGATGCTGCTCGTCGGCGTACTGGCCCAATCCAGCGGATTCTTCATCCATCTGGGAATCGGCAAGGAAGGCAAGAGCTCCGCCGGAACGGCACTCACTCGCGTAGGCGCGCTGCTCATCGCCGCCGCGCTGGTGGCCCTGGCCGTTGCGCTCTTCGGCGTCGCTTGAGCGGCGCCAAGGCGCCCGAACCGCACAGTCTTGACCAGATCGCCCCTCCATATCTGGGTGCAGACCATGAATACGCTCCAGCAGACGATCAGAATCGATACCGGGACGACGCTTGTCGAGTGGGTCGGGCTTGAACGCGAGTACGACCACACCGGTTCCGGCGAGGCGGTTGGCGGTGGCTGCGGGCTCCTCGATGGGGGATTCGTTCGAGGCGTAGCCGCCGCCACCTGCCACGGCTTTACCGGCGGGTGCGGGCTTGCCGATGACGCCACGCCCGGCATCGGCCGGCGCGACACGGACCTCGCCGGTGCCGCCCGTGCTGTCGCTCGGCGTCTCGGACGTCGTAGTGCGGGCAAGGGCCTCGGTGGGGCGTCTGCGAGGGTCTGTATGAGCGGGGTGAGTGCGTCCGCCGGGAGATGCATCCATACAGGTCAGGCGGCATGTGAGTGCTGGTGGATTACGTCGCGGAGCCGGTCTCGTCGGGGCGCTTCGTTCGCCGTGCAGAATGGCCGCAGCGGGAACGTGGAGTTGGCACCCTTCAGCGCAGACGGTAGGAAGTCCAGGTCGGTCAGATCGCCGCGCACCACCTGCACGCCGTTCGGCGACCGGGTCCGGCCGGAGGTCCTGGTCGGTGCCAGCGTTGTGAGGCCGTTGGCGTTGCGCTTCCGTGAGCGCCAGGGGCTCATCCGCGGCTGCTGCATCACCGGGAACCAGCGCAGCTACCACCGCACGACACCACGGGCAGTCGCCTTCATCCGCGGCTCACGGAACGACGTGGCCGTCCCGCTGTTGGTGGTCGGCGAGGTCTTGGCCGTCCTGGCCGGAGGCTCTTCGAGAAGGGCGGCGGACCTCACTGCCTGGCGTGATCATCCCCGACCTGCGGGCGCGACCCCGGGTTCGCCGGCCGCGCCCGCTACTGCCTGCACGCTGAGCGACGCCGACTAGCAGTAGTAGATACCGACGCCCGGCCTGCTCCAGCTCTTCTGGCCGTAGTTCCAGTCGATCGTGCTGCCACCCGGGACGCTCTTGGGGCCGGCGTCGAACCAATAGGGGATGTCCACGCAGACACTCTTGGAAGAGCTGCAGTAGTTGCGCAGCCGCACCCAGAACTCGCCGTCCGAGTCGGTCCACCACCTCTCGTGTTCCACGTTGCAGGCGCTCTGGGACGCATTAGCGGAGGCGGCGACACCGGCAGTGGCGCTGGCGGACGTGGTCGGGGCGACGGTGAAGGCGGCTACCGCCCCCAAGGCGACGACGAGTTTCATCTTGCTGATCACGGCGGATTTCCTCCCGGAGTGGGATCGATGGAGATGCCTCGACCTCGAGCGGTGCAGACCGGTGCAGACCGGTGACGTCGCAGGTCATCAGGCCGATGGCTCCCAGCTTGGGTGGCTGATGATTTGTCCGGAACCCCGATTCGTCACATCCGACAATGTTGATCGCCGTCTGGTGTTCCGTTGCGGCGCTCAGGATTGAGCTCTTGCCCACGAGTTGTCCGTTCAGCTTCGTGGCCCTGTCCGGCGGGAGTGCCCGCGTGACCACCCAGTGAACGAACTGGACGTCGCTGCCGCGCGGAGCGGACGCGGCTCAGGAACGCCATTTCGGGCTGGTGACCCTGCATGTCGTCGTGTCACGTGCGCCGCTGTTCTTGCCGGGAAGTCCGGGAAGAAGCCGGACCGGCAGGACTCGGGGCGTTCGCCGAGCTCGGTCCGGCCGCCGCTCGGGTTGATGGCCTCGCATAACTGGCCCGCGAGTTCGACCGCCGGGAGGAGATTCTCTGGCACCTCCGACATGTCGGGGTCCTGGGTTAGCACGCGCGCGCGTAGCGCCAGCGCCTTGGGCCTGCCGCTCGCCGCGTGCAGGCCGGCAGGCCACACGCGCGGACGTCGGAGGGCGTGCCGGCCTCCTCGCTGCGGTACCCCTCGGGACTCAGCCAGCCTGGTGAGCCCACCATGCTCCCGGTCCTGGTGGTGGCGGTCTGGTCGGGCAGGCGCGAGATCCCGGAGTCGGCCATGCGCGGCTGGGCAGGGGAGCTGATCAGGTTTGACGGCTTGACGTCGTGGTGGATCACCCCGGCGTCGGGCGTGGCGGTGGGCAGCGCTTTGGCCAGGACCGCCGCCAGGCCGCACAGCTCGTCGCCGGTCAGCGGCCGCCGTCGCGGACGCGCCGATCCAGGTGGGGCCGGGCACGTATTCGGTCGTCAGCCACGGCGCCTCGGCGTCAGCGTCGGCGGCAGTACCTTCGTGGTGCACAGCACGCGACCGACGGTGCACTGCGTGCCTACCGCCCGTGCACTGCATGCGATCGATGGTGTACTGCGCGCCGACCGACCGTGTACTGCGCGCGATCGATCGTGCAGAGTGCGTCGATCGCGCGCAGCGCGCCGGTCAGGCGCAGCCACCCACCATGTGCAGGACGATGATCTCCTGGATGGACCTGCGCCTGAGCTCGGGCTCCTGCGCCAGGGTGGGGGTGGATGAGCTTCATCGCCGCGCGGTTCCCCGCGTGACGTCGGGGTGCTCCGCTTCTTCGGCGAGGTCACCAGGAGCGGCTCCTACAGGCCGCGGCCAAGCTGGGCTGACGCCCGCGTACACGATCCCCATGCCGCCCACGCCCACGATCCCCATGCTGGCCACGTCCGCGTACACCACCCCACCCCCATGTCGCCCACGGCCAACCTGTCCGCCAGGCGATATGGCTCGGTTTGGGACGTGTCGGCCGTGGTCACCGGGCCAGGCGGGCGCATTCCGGTATCGGGTGACAAGGCGTCCAGTGCGAACTCGTTCGGGGAGACGGCGTGTACGCGTTCACGCTAGACCCCGTCGCCGATCTCGGGACAACCCCCCGGCGAACCGGGCAGCGCCCGCAGCAGTCTCGGTTGGCCGCCGTTTCGGGGCATCGACGTGACCTTGAAAGTGTGTATGAATACGTTCATCCATCACCACGCCCGCGTACCCGTACGACATCTGGCGTTCATCAACATGTCCTGGTCCGCCGTTCCCACCAGAAAGAGAGGCAGGTGTGACCTCCTCGCCAGGGCTTTCCCCGAGCGACGTGACACTTTCCGACCCCAAGCGGGCACTGCTGGAGCAACGGCTGCGCCGACGATCCGGCGCCAGGCCGGCCGGCATCCCGCGCCGCGCCCCCGACGCCGAAGTGCCGCTCTCGTTCGCGCAGGAGGGGCTGTGGTTCATGGAGCAGTTCGCTCCGGGGACCGCCGCGTACACCATCCCCCTCGTGCTGCGCCTGCGCGGCCGGCTCGATGCGGACCGGCTGCGGCTCGCCCTCGACGCGGTCGTGGCCAGGCACGAGGTCCTGCGTACCCGCTTTCCCGCCGACGCCGAAGGACGGCCGCGGGTCGAGGTGAGCGACCCCGTCCGTGTCGAGCTGGGCAGGCGGAGCGCGGCGGACGAGGCCGGCGTCCGCGAGCTGGTGCGCGCGGAACTGGCCAGGCCCTTCTCCATCGCCACCGAGCCGCCGCTGCGGGCCCTGCTCGTACGGCTGGCCGACGACGACCACGTGCTGCTGGTGACGGTGCACCACATCGCCTGTGACGGCTGGTCGCTGGAGATCCTGGCCGGGGAGCTGCGCGCGCTCTACGCGGGGGAGCGGCTGCCCGAGCCACCCGTGCAGTACGGCGACTTCGCGCTGTGGCAGCGCACCCGTCCGGCCGATGAGGCCGACCTGACCTACTGGCGCGAGCGGCTGGCCGGCGTGCCGCCCATCGACCTGCCGCTGGACGGGCGGCGCGGCGCCACGCCCACCTTCGACGGCGATTCCCGCGCCTTCGAGATCGGCCCCGACCTGCTGACCGCGGCCAAGAACCTGGCGAAGGCGCACGACGCGACGCTCTACATGGTCGCCCTGGCCGTCTACCAGGTGCTCCTGGGCCGCTACAGCGGGCAGGACGACTTCGCCGTCGGCACCCCGGTCAGCGGACGTCCGCGCAGCGAGCTGGAGCAGCTCATCGGCACGTTCGTCAACATGCTGCCGATGCGGGCCGAGCTGGCGGGCGATCCCACCTTCGCCGAGCTGCTCGCCCGGGTGCGGCGGAGCACGCTGACCGCATTTGAGCACCAGCGGCTGCCGTTCGAGCAGCTCGCCGGTGATCTCGCGGCGACCCGCGACATCTCGCGCACGCCGGTCTTCCAGGTGGCACTGACCTTGCAGAGCTACGCCGAGGACGACGCCGCCTGGTCCGGGCTGGACGTCGAGCCGTTCCCGATGGCGGTCGAGGCCGCCCCGTTCGAGCTGGAGCTCTTCCTCACCGAACGGCGGGGCGGGCTCGACGGCGTGTTCGTCTTCAACCGCGACGTGCTGACCGGGGAGACCGTCGACGAACTGGGGGCGCACTTCGCGAACCTGCTGCGCGCCGCCGTCGAGGCTCCCGACCTGCGCGTGTCGGACCTGGAGATGCTGACCGCCGGCGAACGTGACCGCATCCTGGCACTCGCGCGCGGGCCGCGGCTGGCGTACCCGGCGGACAGGACGCTGGGCGAGCTGTTCCAGGCCCAGGCGGCGCGCACCCCGGAGGCCGTCGCCCTGGAGCTCGGCGAGCACAGGCTGAGCTACGCGGAGCTGGCCCGCCGGGCCGACCGGCTGGCGCACCGCCTGCGCGAACACGGCGCGGGGCCGGGCACCCGGGTCGCGATCTGCGCCGAGCGCTCCGTCGAGCTGGTGGTGAGTCTGCTGGCCGTGGTCGAGTCCGGGGCCGCCTATGTGCCGCTCGAACCCGAATATCCGCGAGACCGGCTCGACTTCATGCTCCGCGACGCCCAGGCCGTCGTGCTGCTGGCCCAGCACGAGGTGCGCGAGCGGCTTCCCGACACCGGCATCGTGACCCTCGATCCAGGCGAACCGCTCGGGCCGCCGGAGCCATCCAGGCCGCCTGTCACGGCGAGCCCAGCCGATTCGCCTGCCATGGCGAGTCCGGCCGGCCCGCCTGTCACGGCGAGTCCGGCCGACCCGGCGTACATGATCTACACCTCCGGCTCGACCGGCCGGCCCAAGGGAGCGCCCAACACCCACGCCGCCATCGGCAACCGGCTCGACTGGATGCAGCGCAGATTCGGCCTGACCGGCGCCGACGCGGTGATCCAGAAGACCCCCGCCGGGTTCGACGTGTCGGTCTGGGAGTTCTTCTGGCCGCTCGTCACCGGCGCCCGTCTGGTGCTGGCCGCGCCGGGCGGCCACCGCGACACCGCCTACTTACGCGACCTCATCATCGGCAGCGGCGTGACCACGATGCACTTCGTGCCGTCCATGCTGGCCCCCTTCCTGGAGGAGGACGGCGTCGAGGCGTGCACGTCGCTGCGCCGGGTGATCTGCAGCGGGGAGGAACTGCCGCCCGCCGTGGCCGCCCGCTTCTTCGAGCGGCTGCCACAGGCCGAGCTGCACAACCTGTACGGGCCGACCGAGGCGGCCGTGGACGTGACCGCGTGGCGGTGCGTCCCCGGCGAGAGCCGACTGCCGATCGGGCACCCGGTGCAGAACACCAGCATCCACGTCCTCGATTCGCGGCTGCGTCCGGTGCCGTTCGGGGTGCCGGGGGAGTTGCACATCGGCGGGGTTCAGCTCTCCCCCGGCTATCACGCCAGGCCGGCGCTGACCGCCGAGCGGTTCGTACCGGACCCCTACGGCTGCGCGGGCTCACGTCTCTACCGCACCGGCGACCTGGCCAGGCTGCGTCGTGACGGCGCGGTGGAGTTCCTGGGCCGGATCGACGGGCAGGTCAAGATCCGGGGCCAGCGGGTCGAGCTGGGGGAGATCGAGGCCGTGCTCCGCGAACAGCCCGGCGTGCGCGAGGCGCTGGTGGTGTCCGGCGGCGACGGCCTCGCGGCCTACGTCGTCACCGACACCCCCGCCGCGCAAGACGCTCGCGCCGCTCCCGACGGCCGCACCGCGCAAGACGCTCCCGGGGCACCCGACGGCCGCACCGCGCAAGACGCGCAAACCGCGCAAGACGCGCAAGACGCTCCCGACGGCCGCGCCGCCGACCTGCGCGCGGCGCTCAAGGCGCTCCTGCCCGACCACATGGTCCCCACCGCGTACGTCTTCCTGCCGGCGCTGCCGCTCAGCCCCAACGGCAAGGTGGACCGCGCCGCACTGCCCGAGCCGCCGCGCCCAGGCGAGGGCGGCGGGCGGGGAGCGGCGCCGAGCAGCCCGGCCGAGCTCGCCGTCGCCGAGATCTGGGCCGAGTTGCTCGGCGTGCCCGACCTCCGGGTGGACGACGACTTCTTCGAGCTCGGCGGGCACTCGCTGGTGGCCATCCAGGCGGTGGCCAGGTTGCGTAACGTCCTGGCGCCCGTCGAGGGACGCGCCGTCGGCGTCATGGACCTGTTCAAGCACTCCACCGTCCGCACGCTGGCGGCGCTCATCGAAGAGCCCGCCCCAGCGGACGACCGGCCGCGCGAGCTGCTGCACCGGCTGACCCGATCGTCCGCCCCGCCCACGCTCACCCTGATCTGCTTCCCGTACGGCGGCGGCAGCGCCCTGGTCTACCAGCCGCTGGCCGACGCGCTGCCCGACGGGGTCGCGCTGTACTCCATGGCCTTCCCCGGGCACGATCCCGGACGTCCCGACGAGCTGGTCATGCCGCTCGAAGACGTCATCGACCAGTGCGTCACGGAAATCCTCGACGGCATACCAGGACCGATCGCCCTGTACGGCCACTGCGGCATCGGCGGCGCGGTCACCGCAGACGTCGCCAGGCGCCTGGAGGCGCGCGGCCGCGAGCTGGAGGCGGTCTACCTCGGGGCGATCTTCCCGTTCGCCCGCCCGGTGGGACGCATCGCCGGGCCACTGGGCAGGCTGCTGCGCACCGACAGGCTCCGCGGCGACCGCGTCTACGAGAACCGGATGAAGTCGATGGGCAACGACATCTCCGGCCTGGACGAGGAGCAGGTCAGGTTCATGGTCCGCAACCAGCGGCGCGACACGCTGATCGCGGAGGAGAGCTTCACCCGCATGCTGGCCGAGCGGAGCGAGCCGCTGCGCGCCCCCGTCATCTCGGTGGTCGGCGACCAGGACCCGGCCACCGACTACTACCGCGAGCGCTACCAGGAATGGCGCTTCCTGTCGCCGGCCAACGCGCTGGTCGTCCTGGACGAGGCGGGCCACTACTACCTGAAGTACCGCGCCGACGACCTGGCCCAGATCCTGACGAACACGCACCTCGCCCTGGAGTACCGGGCGGCCGAGGCGCTGAGCCGTTCCGCGCGGGGCCCGGCGGCGGGCTGGTGGATCGAGGACACCTCGTCCCACACCGACGAACACCCGCCGGTCAGGCGGCGGAAGGAACCACCGCCGCCCAGCCTGCGGCGCTTCCTGAGCGTCTCCGCCGCCCAGCTCGCCTCCATGATCGGCACCGCCGTCACCGACTTCGCCATCCCCATCTGGGTCTACACCACCACGGGCTCCCTGCTGAGCTTCACCCTGCTGATCGCCCTGGGGATCATGCCGGGAGTCCTGGTCGCGCCGCTGATCGGCGCGCTCGTCGACCGGTCGGGCAAGCGCGCGGTGATGGCGGTCGGCAACAGCCTGGCCGGCGGGGTGCAACTGCTGTTCGGGCTGCTGTTGTGGACCGACAGCCTGGCCTCGTGGCATCTCTACCCGCTCACCGCGGCGCTGTCGATCACCCTGGTGCTCCAGCGGATCGCCTACGTCTCGGCACTGCCGCAGCTCGTCCCCAAGCGCTATCTGGGCCACGCGGCGGGCGTGGTGCAGACGCTGGTGGGCACCTCCCAGTTCGCCGCGCCACTGCTGGCCGTCGCCCTGCTGGCCGGGATCGGCCTGGACGGCATCCTGGTGATAGACGTGGCCAGCTTCGCCGTCGTGCTCGCCGCGCTCGCGCTGATCCGCTTCCCCGCGACCCTGGGCCTGGAGCGGCGCGAGCCGATGGCGACCGAGATCGCGGCCGGGTTCCGGATGTCGCTGGGCAACCGGCACCTGCGGGCCGCGCTGCTCTACTTCGCGGTGCTGAACGTCATGCTGGCCGCGGTGCTGATGTCCATCTCGCCGCTGGTGTTGTCGTTCGCCGACCTGGACACGGCCGGGGTGATCTCCTTCGTCGGCGGCCTGGGCGCCACCTGCGGCGGCGTGCTCGTCGCGCTGTGGGGCGGCCCCAGGCACCGGCGGATGCGCGCGGTCATGCTGTGCACGCTGCTGCTGAGCCTGTTCGCCGTCATCACCGGGCTGCACGCGTCGCCGCTGGTGGTGGGTCTGGGCGCGTTCGGCCTGTGGGGCAGCCTCTCCGTCGTCAACGGCGTCTTCATGACGATCATCCACGTGAAGGTGCCGCAGCGCTTCCACGGCCGGGTCACCGCGTTCAACCAGATGGTCTCCTGGTCGACGCTGCCGATCGGCATGGCCGTCGTCGCGCCGCTCGGGGAACGGCTGCTGGAACCGCTCCTGGCGCCAGGCGGGGCGCTGGCCGGGACCGTCGGCGCGGTGATCGGGGTGGGCCAGGGACGCGGACTCGCGTTCATGTACGTCCTGCTGGGCCTCGGCATCGCCGTCCACGTGCTGGTGTCGATGCGGATCCCGGTGCTGGCCAGGTTCGACGACCAGGTGCCCGAGGCGGAGCCCGACGACCTCGTCGGCGCGCAGGCGCTGCGGGCCCGCGCCGGCAACACGGTCAGCCTGGCGTGGAGCGCGCCCGCCTTCGCCAAGGCGCTGGCCATGCCGTTGAGCGCGGCCAAGGCGGGCGAACTGCTGGGCGAGCCCGTCGACCGTGTGCTGCTGCGCACCGGCGGCGAGATCAGCGCCGTCTACGAGGTCGGCGGCGGCGACCGCGAGCTGATCTTCAAGCTGTACCCGAAGGTGTTCACCGAACGCATGCGCAAGGAGCGGCACGTCTACGAGTTGCTGAGCGGCAGCGGGGCCCCGGTGCCCGCCGTGGTGCGCGCCGACGACTCCAAGCGCGACCTGCCTCAGGCGTATCTGATCATGACCAAGGTTCCCGGCCGGCCGCTCTCCCAGGTCTCCGCCGACCTGGACGAGGCGACGATCGAGCGGCTCTACCACGACATGGGACGGGTGCTGCGCGCGATCCACGGCGTCGAACTGCCCGGGTTCGGCCCACTGGACGGGCCGGGTGAACCGACGAACCTCGCCTACGTCGGCGGCCAGTTCGAACTGAAGATCGCCCAGTTCGCCGAGTTCGGCGGCGACCCGGACCTGCACGCGGCGCTGACCGAGCGTTTCCGCGCCGATCGCCACCTGCTGGCCCGCTGCGACACCCCCGTCCTGCTGCACCACGACTACCACGAACGCAACGTCATGGTCGCCGAGCGGGCCGGAGGCTGGCGGCTGACCGGGGTCATCGACGTCGAGAACGCGCTCGGCGGCGATCCGCTGATGGACCTGGCGCGCACCGACTACTTCGCCGTCCGCGACGACTCAATGCGCCGCCGGGCGCTGCTGGCCGGGTACGGCGAGCTGCCCGCGGACTGGGCGCCGCGCCTGGCCTTCTACCGGCTCTACCACGCCCTGGACCAGTGGCACTGGCTGGCCACGATCGGAGAGGTCAGCGCGCTGGAACCGATCACGCGGGAAATCCGCCGACACCTGACGGAGACGCCATGACCGAGGACGAGTTTCCCGCCTCCCACGCGCAGGAACGCATCTGGTTCCTCACCGAGTTGCTGCCCGACCTGCCGCTCTACAACATCGGCGCCATCTCGAACCTGGAGCGGCTGGACGTCGCCGGCCCCGAGCAGATGGAGGAGGCGCTCAGGCTGGTGGTCCAGCGGCACGAGCCGCTGCGCACCCGCTTCGAGCTGCGCGAAGGGAAGGTCGTGCAGCTCGTCGCGCCCGAGGTGCCGGTGCATGTGACCCACACCGACCTGTCCGGGCTCGACGGGCCCGCCCAGGAGGCGGAACTGGCCGCGCTCGCCACGGCCGACGCGGCCCGGCCGTTCACGCTCGACCGTGCGCCGCTCTGGCGGGTCAGGCTGGTGGAGCTGGGCGGCGGCCGGTGGCGGCTCGTGCTCGTCGTCCACCACACGATCTTCGACGCGTGGTCGGCGGAGGTCATGGCCGAGGACCTGGTCGAAGCGCACGCCGCGGTGCGGGCCGGCCGCGCGCCCCGCTTCGCGGAGCTGCCCATCCAGTACGCCGACTACGCCGTCTGGCAACGCGGCCGGCTCGACGCCGGAGAGCTCGACGGCGATCTGGCCTACTGGTCCGACCGGCTGGCCGGAGCGGTGCCGCTGGAGTTGCCCACCGACCGGCCCCGCCCGGCCGAGCTCGGCTACGCCGGGACCAACCACGCCTTCACCGTGCCCGCCGAGCTGGCCGGACGGGTGCGCGCGCTGGCCAGGAGCGCGGGCGCGACCCCGTTCATGGTGCTGCTCACCGCCTTCGCCGCGCTGCTGGCCCGCTGGAGCGGCCAGAACGACGTGGTGATCGGCTCGCCGGTCGCCGGGCGGGATCTGCCCGAGCTCAGCCCGCTCATCGGCATGTTCGTCAACGTGTTGCCGCTGCGTGCCGACCTCGGCGGCGATCCGTCCTTCGCCGGGGCGCTCGACCGGATGCGGGCCGCCACCGCCGAGGCGCTCGACCACCAGGAGGTGCCCTTCGCCCTCATCGTGGAGAAGCTGCGCCCGCCGCGCGACCCGGCCCGTACGCCGCTGTACCAGGTCGCCATCAACCAGGTGCCATACGACGTCCGCGGCCTGTTCGGCACCGGCACCGCCAAGACCGATCTGACCCTGGAGGTGCAGAACCCGGACGGCGAGATGAGCGCCTGGCTGGAGTACAACACGGACCTGTTCGGCAGGGACACCATCGTCAGGCTCACCGAGGGGTATCTGTCGGTGCTCGACGCGGCCACCGCCGATCCCGCGCTGCCGCTGTCGCGCCTGCCGCTGATGTCCGTGGCTCGCCGCGAACACGTGCTGGCCTCCTGGCACGGGCCGCGCGCGTCGTACCCGCAGCAGCCCTTGCACGAGCTGGTCAGCGCCCGGGCGGCGGCCACGCCCGACGCGCCCGCCGTGATCGTCCCGCATGGGGAGAGCGCATTGAGCTACGGCGAGCTCGATCGGCGGTCGTCCGCCCTGGCGTCGGCGCTGATCGAGCGGGGCGTCGGCGCGGAGTCGCCGGTGGCCGTGTGCCTGCCGCCGGGCCGCGAGCTGGTGATCGCGCTGCTCGCGGTGCTGAAGGCAGGCGGCTGTTACGTGCCGCTCGACCCGCGTTATCCGGAGTCCCGGCTGCGTTTCATGCTGGAGGACTCCGGGAGCGTGCTGGCGCTGACCACGGCCGAGCTGGCCGAACGCCTGCCCGGGGTGACGGCCTTCGTGACCGCGGAGTTCCCGCAGGTCCCGCCGGACGATCTCGTGCTCCCGCGCGTGTCTCCCGACCACCTCGCCTACGTCATCTACACCTCCGGCTCCACGGGCGTGCCCAAGGGGGTCATGGTGCCGCACCGGGGCGTGGTCAACCTGGTCGAGAGCCTCGCCTTCGACGCCGCCGAGCGCATGCTGCTGCTCACGCCGCTCTCCTTCGACATCGCCGCTCTGGAGATCTTCGGTCCGCTGCTGGCCGGGGGCGCGACGGTGGTCTCACCGCCGCCCGGCAGCGGCCCGCCGCAGGCCGGAGCGGGGGTGACGACCGTCCAGGCGCCGCCGTCCGTTCTGGCGGAGCTCGTCGACCGGCTGCCCCCGGGGCTGCCCCGCGTGTTCAGCGGCGGCGAGCCGCTCACCGCCGGGCTGGCGGGACGGCTGCGGGCGGCGGCCGGACAGGTGCACAACATGTACGGCCCCACCGAGACCACCATCTGGTCGCTCACCCATCGCCTCCGGCCGCAGGACCGGACCGTTCCGATCGGCGGCCCGGTGGCCAACACCACCGCGTACGTCCTGGACGAGGTCATGGAGCCGGTGCCGGTCGGCGTGACGGGCGAGCTCTACCTGGGCGGCGACGGGCTGGCCCGCGGCTACCACCGGCGGGCGGCGCTGACCGCGGCGTCGTTCGTGCCCGACCCGTACGGCACGGGCGGCCGGCTCTACCGCACCGGCGACCTGGTGCGGCGCGGCGCGGACGGCCTGCTGGAGTTCGTCGGCCGGGTGGACGACCAGGTGAAGGTGCGTGGCGTCCGGATCGAACTCGGCGAGGTGGAGACGGCGCTGACGGCTCATCCGGGTGTCCGGCACGCCGCGGCGGCGGTCCGCGCCGACGCCCCGGGCGGCACGGCCCTGGTGGCCTACGTGGACGGGCAGGTCCCGGCGGCGGAGCTGCGCGCGTTCCTGGAGGAGCGGCTGCCGCCCACGATGGTGCCCAGTCTCTACGTCGGCGTCGACTCCTTCCCCCGGCTGCCCAACGGCAAGCTCGACCGCGCCGCGCTGCCGGCGCCGGCCCAGGCGCAGGCCCCCGCCGCCGGTTCCGCGCCGGTGACCGCCGCGGAGGAGCTGGTGCACGAGGTCTGGTGCGAAGTGCTCGGTCACGACGGGTTCGGCGTGGACGCCGACTTCTTCGACCTGGGCGGGCACTCCATGCTCGGCACCCGGGTGATCGCCAGGATCTGCTCCGAGCTGGACCTCGAGCTGCCGCTCAACACCCTCTTCCAGACCAGGACGGTGCGCCGCCTGGCCGCCGCCGTGGAAGCACGCCTGGCCGCCGAGATCGACCAGCTCTCCGACGAGGAGGCCGCCGCCCTGGTGGAGGACTGACCGCAATCCCCGATGCCGGATGTCATAGCGAATGTTGGCCGATATAACCTATGTCGGCCAACATAGAACGGACGGCAAGGGGGCGCGCCATGCGCTGGGTGACCTATGCGACAGACGCCGGAGACCGCGTCGGAGTGATCGGGGCGGACCGGATCCATCCCGTCGAGCCGGGCGTGAGCCTGATCGACCTCATCGCCCGAGGCCCGGACGAACTCCGGGCGGCGGGCGAGGCGGCGTTATCCTCGAACGCGCGGACGGTCCTGCTGGCCGAGGCCAGGCTGCGGGCCCCGATCCCGCGCCCGCCGTCGGTCCGCGACTGTCTGTGCTTCCTGGACCACATGCGCAACTGCCGGCAGGCCACCGGTCAGCCGCGCACGCTCCCTGACACCTGGTACGAGATCCCGGCCTTCTACTTCGCCTGCCCCTCGACGATCGCCGGCCCGTACGACGACGTGACGATCTCGCCCGGCAGCGCCTGGTTCGACTTCGAGCTGGAGATCGCCGCCGTCATCGGAACGGGCGGCCGTGACCTCACGCCGGAGCAGGCCGAGGAGCAGATCATCGGCTACACCATCTACAACGACTGGTCGGCGCGCGACCTGCAACTGCGCGAGACGCCGCTGGCGATCGGCCAGGCCAAGGGCAAGGACGGCGCGACCACGCTCGGCCCGTTCCTGGTCACCCCCGACGAGCTGGAGCCCTACCGCCGCGACGGCAGGCTCGCGCTGCGGGCCGAGGCCAGGGTCAACGGCAGGCTCATCGGCTCGGGCGGCACCGACGACATGGACTGGAGCTTCGGCGAGGTCATCTCCTACGCCTCGCGCGGCGTGGACCTGGTGCCCGGTGACGTGTTCGGCTCGGGCACCGTGCCCGGCTGCTGCCTCGTCGAGCACCTGTCACTCGCCGACCCGTCCGCCTTCCCCGGCTGGTTGCGTGACGGCGACGTCGTCGAACTGACCGTGGACGGGCTGGGCGGCATCCGCCAGACCGTCCGCGCGTCCGCCGCGCCGTACCCGCTGGCACCGCGCCACAACCCGGACAAGAAGCCCGCGCGCCCGCGCGTCAACCGCGCGCCGTCGAAGCTCCCCTACACGCGCGGGCTGCACGAGGTCGGCGCGGGCGTGTGGGCCTGGCTGCTGCCCGACGGCGGGTACGGCTGGAGCAACGCCGGACTGATCAGCGGCGACGGCGCGTCCCTCCTGGTCGACACCCTGTTCGACCTGCCGCTGACCGCCGAGATGCTCGACGCCATGCGCCCGATCACCGACCGGCATCCGCTCACCCACGCCGTCGTCACCCACGCCAACGGCGACCACACCCACGGCAACCAGTTGCTGGGCGAGGGCACCAGGATCGTCGCCGCCGAGGCCACCTGCGCGGAGATGCGCCACGAGATGCCGCCCGAGATGCTGACCGCCACCCAGGTCGTGGACCTCGGCCCGGCCACCCCCTACTTCCGCGAGCGCTTCGCCGCCTTCGACTTCAGCGGCATCCGCCTGCGGCTGCCCGATCAGACCTACGACCGGGAGCTCACCCTGGACATCGGCGGCCGCGAGGTGCGCGTGCTGGACCTCGGCCCCGCCCACACCGCCGCCGACTCCGTCGTGCACGTGCCGGACGCGGGCGTGCTCTTCGCGGGCGACCTGCTGTTCGTCGGCTGCACCCCGATCGTGTGGCGCGGCCCGATCGCCAACTGGATCGCCGCCTGCGACAAGATGATCGCCATCGGCGCCGGCACCATCGTCCCCGGGCACGGCCCTGTCACCGACCTCGACGGGGTCCGCGCGGTACGCGGCTACCTCACCCACGTGGTCGAGCAGGCGGACGCCGCGCACGCCCGTGGCCTGTCCTTCGCCGAGGCGATCGAGGCCGTGGACCTGGACGAGTACGCCACCTGGCTGGACGCCGAGCGGATCGTGGTCAACGTCCACCGCCGCTACCGCGAACTCGACCCCGCCGCCACGCCCGAACTCGACCAGCTGACGCTGCTGGCCATGATGGCCGCCAAGGCGCTCTCATGAGGCCGCCCGGCCCGAACCGCGCGGGTGGGACACGAGGAGGGGAAGTCACCATGAACTCCAGGAAGCGGCTGCTGCGCTGGGCGAGCGGGATCATGCTCGTCCTGGGCGCCGGACACCTGACCCTGCTGGCGCTCATCGCCTGGGCGGACATCGGCGGCTGGCTGGATCGGGGGATGTGGGCCGCCGTCCCGCTCCTGGACCAGGGCGTCGTCCAGACGGTGGAGTCCATGCGGAACAAGGCCACCTTCTGGGGCGGCCCCGGCAGCTTCGCCGTACCGCTGATCCTTCTGGGCTGCCTGATCTGGCACCTCGCCGGGCGCGGGGTGGCCGTGCCCGCCGGGATCGGCTGGGCACTCGCGGCCTGGTGCGTGCTTGGCGGCGTGCTGCTCGTGCCGAGCCCGTTCTTCGCCGGGGCCGTCTCGGGGGCGCTCATCGTCCTGGCGGCGCGAAAACAGGATCGCTGACCCCCGAGCCGGCTCCGCTCGGTCACATGCCGGCGATCAGTTTGTCCACCCTCTCGTCGACGCTGCGGAACGGGTCCTTGCACAGCACCGTGCGCTGCGCCTGGTCGTTCAGCTTCAGGTGCACCCAGTCGACGGTGAAGTCGCGCCGCTTCTCCTGGGCCCTGCGGATGAACTCGCCGCGCAGCCGCGCCCTGGTGGTCTGCGGCGGCACCGACTTGGCCTCGAAGATCTTCAGGTCGGACGCCACCCGTTCCACCGCGCCACGCCGCTGCAGCAGGTAGTACAGGCCGCGCCTGCGGTGCACGTCGTGGTAGGCCAGGTCGAGCTGGGCCACCCTGGGCGAGGACAGCGGCAGGTCGTACTTCTTCCGGTACCGCTCGATGAGCTGATACTTGATCACCCAGTCGATCTCCCTGGACACCGAGTCCAGGTCGCCGGACTCCACCGCGCGCAGGGTGCGCTCCCACAGCTCCAGCACCCGGTGCGCGGTCACGCCGCCGCCCCGCCGGTCCACGAAGTCCTTCGCCTTGGACAGGTACTCCTGCTGGATCTCCAGCGACGACGCCTCACGCCCGTTGGCCAGCCGGACCCGCCGCCGGCCGGTCATGTCGTGCGAGACCTCGCGGATCGCCCTGATCGGGTTCTCCAGGCTCAGGTCGCGCATCACCGTGCCCGACTCGATCATGCGCAGCACCAGGTCGGTGGCGCCGACCTTGAGCAGCATCGTGGTCTCGCTCATGTTCGAGTCGCCGACGATGACGTGCAGCCGGCGGAACCGCTCGGCGTCGCCGTGCGGCTCGTCACGGGTGTTGATGATCGGACGGGACCGGGTCGTCGCCGACGACACCCCCTCCCAGATGTGCTCGGCCCGCTGCGACACGCAGTAGACCGCGCCCCGCGGGGTCTGCAGCACCTTCCCGGCGCCGCAGATGATCTGCCGGGTGACCAGGAACGGGATCAGCACGTCCGCCAGCCGGCCGAACTCGCCGTGCCGGCCCACGCAGTAGTTCTCGTGACAGCCGTAGGAGTTGCCGGCCGAGTCGGTGTTGTTCTTGAACAGGTAGATGTCGCCGACGATGCCCTCCTCGCGCAGCCGTTTCTCGGCGTCGGCGACCAGCCCCTCCAGGATCCGCTCGCCGGCCTTGTCGTGGGTGACCAGCTCCACGATGTCGTCGCACTCGGGGGTGGCGTACTCGGGATGGCTGCCCACGTCCAGATACAGACGTGCGCCGTTGGGCAGGAACACGTTGCTCGACCGGCCCCAGGACACGACCCGCCGGAACAGGTAGCGCGCGACCTCGTCCGGCGACAGCCTGCGCTGACCCCGGAAGGTGCAGGTGACGCCGTACTCGTTCTCCAGGCCGAAGATGCGTCGATCCATGCTTCACACTATTCCCCCCGTCGACGTTTCCGGCGAGATGGTCTTTCGCCTCGCCTCGCCTCGCCCGGCCGGGAAGGCCGCGTGCCGTCCGGTTCGTTCCGCGGCGAGCGCGCCACGGCGCCCGGCCGGGGATCGGCCGGGCGCCGCCGGTGAGCCGGGGACGGTCACCTCGGTCAGGTGCCGAGGTTGAGCGTCCAGCTGTCGATGTAGCCGACCTCGCCTGGCGCCGCGTCCCGCGCGCGCAGCTTCCAGGTGCCGTTCGCGGTCTGGCCGGTCAGGTCCAGCGTGTAGACCTTGTCGATGTTGCGGGCGTCCACGCCGCGGCGGCTGTGCAGCATGTATTCGGTGCCCTTGGGGGAGATCAGGCTGACGTACAGGTCGCTGATGTAGGTGTGCTTGATGTGCACCTCGATCGTGCTCGGCCCGACGGTCCCGGCGCAGCCGGAGATGGTGATCGGGCTTTCCGTGGACTTCCTGCTGCTCTCGGGGATCGGCATGTCGGTCCCGTTGGCCTGCGAGCAGCCGGGCGCGGCGTTGACGGTCAGCGTGTAGGACGCGTTCTGCGCGTGGAAGGTGCCCGCGCCGACGACGGTGACCGGGTAGGTGCCCGGCGCGGTCGTGGCGGCGGTGGTGATGGTCATCGTCGAGCTCGCGCCGGAGGTGACCGTCGCCGGGCTGAAGCTCGCGGTGGCGCCGGCGGGAAGTCCGGCGACCGACAGGGTCACCGGTTCCGGGCCGCCGACGGTCGTCGTGGTGCTCGCGGTCGCCGAGACCGAGCCGCCGATGCCGGTGCTGCCGGAGCCGGGTGCGACGGCGAGGGCGAAGTCCTGGGCCGGGGGCTGGACCTGGCCGACGTAGAGCAGCCGGTTCGGTGAACCCGGGCCCGGGTCGGTGATCGCGTTGTAGGTGGCGGTGTTGACGACCAGCTTGTCGCGTACCTGCTGCGGGGTGAAGCCGGGGTTGGCGGCCAGCACGAGCGCGGCGGCGCCGGCCACGTGCGGGGTCGCCATCGAGGTGCCGTTGACGGTGGAGGTGGCGGTGTCCGAGCCGATCCAGGCCGAGGTGATGCCGCTGCCCGGGGCGAAGACGTCCACGCAGTAGCCGTAGTTGGAGTACGAGGCACGCGCGTCGGTGTTCGTGGTCGCGCCGACGGTGATCGCCGCGGGGACGCCGGCCGGGGTGTAGGAGCAGGCGTCGGTGTTGTTGTTGGCGGCGGCGACGGCGAAGACGACACCGTCGTTGATCGCGCGGACGACGGCGTCGTCGAGCGCCTCGTCGGCGGGCCCGGCGAGACTCATGTTCGCCACGGCGCGGGCCCCGGCGGCGTGGTCGGCGGCGACCCAGTCGACGCCGGCGATGACGCCCGCGTACGTGCCCGACCCGTTGCAGCCGATGACCCGCACGCCGACGATGGTGACACCCTTGGCCACACCGTACGCCGTGCCGCCGGTGGTGCCGGCGACGTGCGTGCCGTGCCCGTGGCAGTCGGCGGCGTTGAAGTCACCGTCGACGGTGTCGATGCCGGAGATCGCGCGGCCGCCGAAGTCGCTGTGACTGAACTGGACACCCGTGTCGATGATGTACGCCTTCACCCCGGAACCGGTGTTCTGCGGCGCGTATGCGTTGTCCAGCGGCAGGGCCCGCTGGTCGATCCGGTCCAGGCCCCACGACGCGGGCGCCGCCTGGGTTCCCGCCAGCGAGATCGTGCGGTTCTGCTCCACGTACGCCACGGCCGGGTCGGCCGCGAGCCTGGCCGCCGCGGCCGGGGACATCTCCGCGGCGAACCCGTGCAGCGCGTGCTGGTAGGTCCGCTTGACGTGGCCGCCGTACCGGGTGGCGAGGCCGCCGGCGGTGGCCTTGACGGAGTTCGCGCCGACCGCGTCCTTGAGCACCACGATGTACGAACCGGCGACCGCTGCCGGGTCTCCGGCGTACCGGATCTCGTCGGTGGGCGCGGCTTGAGCGGCCTGGCCGAAGCCGGCCGTCGTGGCCACCACGGCCAGTGCCGCGATGGCCGCCGATCTGCGCAGCAGACGTTTCAACGCCATGGGTCTCTCCTCGGGGGGTGCATGCCGAGCCGTCGCGGATCAGCGACACTGGCGCGGCACGGCCGGAGGCCGTTCTGGGGTGGATGTCGTCCGGTGCACGAAGAGTCGGACAGGCCAGGTGCCCGGTCAAGGGCGTCGACGTCATGACGCGATGCTCACCGGTCGCGTTCTCGCTGGTCGGCCCGATGAATACGCTGAATACCCCTCAGCCGGCCGCGGCCGTCCACCGGCGTGGCTCTCCTGGCGGGCCGGCAGGCCGGCAGGCGGTCGCGCGCGCCGCCGGGGCTAGGTGCTCCGCAACCTGTCGTGGAGAGCGGTGACCACGGCCAGCTTGCGGGCGCGCGGCGGGACGGCGGCGAGCACCGCCTTGGCGGTGACGTTCACGCTCTCGAAGCGCACGGTGGCGTCGATGTTGTCGAGCACGCCGGTGGCGCATGCGATGCCCCCGGCGATGTCGCCGTCGATGACCAGGCAGCGCGCGCGGTGCAGCAGGATCCTGGCCCGATCGCGGGGCATGTCGGTGTGGTAGATGCCCAGCGCGCGGTCCTGGGCGGCGTAGGCGGCGGACGTGTCGCCGCAGGCGGTGTGCACGTGAGACTCGGTGTACCGCAGCCGGACCTCCGGCCAGCCGAACAACGACCCCCGATCGTGGGCGACCGCGGTGGGCACCCGCTCGGTGAGCTCGGCCAGCTGCCGCAGCGTCGTCACGGCCGCGGGGTCGCCGAGATCGGCCTGGGTCTGGGCGAGTCCGCTCAGCAACGCGCAGGACGCACTGGCCGGGGCGAGGTGCTCGCCGAGCCGTTCACGGGCCAGGGTGAGGCTCTCGCCCAGCCGCCGGTCGATGTAAGGGCCGTTGGCCACCGCCCATGCGCGTACCCACACCTGCGCGGTCGGGTCCTCGGACTGGTCGGCGGCGTCGATGGCGGTGTGCCACCAGCGGCGGGCCTGGCGGCGCTCGCCCAGATTCGACCACGCGTACGCGGTGACGCCGGCCAGATACCCCGCGGAGCGCAGCAACCCGCGCCGGTCGGCTTCGGCGCCGTCGGAGATGTGCTTCTTGAGCACGGCGGCGTCGGCGAGCAGGTCGCGCAGCAGTTCCGTGGGTGGGGCGAGGTAGTGGCTGGCGCCGTAGTCGGCGATGGCCTGCTGCCACCACTCGGCGCGGGAGCGGCGGCCGACCGCGTCGTGCAGCCCGGCGCGGACGGTCTCGGCGGCGGTCAGCGCGGGAACGGCGCCGCCCGGCAGACCGTTGCCGGAATCGCGCAGCAGGTCCGACACCTCGCGGAACCGCACGTCCTGGCCCCCCGTGACCAGGACGTGGCCCTTGTCCGCCAGCGCGCGCCGGTACGCCTCCACCACCGGCGCGGTGGCCGCCCGGTCGCCGCGTTCCACGTTGGACAGATGGCTGTAGGAGATCCTGGTGCGGCGGGCCATGCCCCGCATCGAGATCCCCGCCTTCACCCGCGCGGCGCGCAGCGCCTGCCCACTGATGCGCCTGCCCACTGATGCGCATGCCAACCTCACCTGCCCGAATGTCACTCGCTTTAGGGGTGTGTCTGCAGCGGACGGACGGTGTTCGAAGGCTGAGTATTCTGCCCTCGTTTTGCACGTTATGGACATTGGCGCGGCAGTTCAAGGCATTCCGTCACAGTGGATCACGATCGTCAACGCCGGCGGCGGCCCGCGGCCGGCCGGCGTCGACGGGCCCGGAGGTCAGGCGATGACCCCGAGCCGGTACCTGCTGGCTCGGTTGTCGAAGACGTGGTTGAAGGTGGACTCGCTGAGGATCTTGGTGAGGCCCATGAAATCGTCGGGATTGAGTGGACCGTCGTCGTCCCAGAGCCGGAGCGTGGCGCCGACCCGGACGCACTTGTCCACCTCGACCCGCTGCCCCTTGGCCATCGACACGTAGGGCGCGGTCCTCGGCCAGATCTTCACGCCCTTCTCGTTCAGGATGTACACCTCGTCCCGCTCGCCTTCTTCGAGGACGTCGAGGGCTCTGATCCCGTCGAGGAACACCCGCCCCGGGCCGCAGGCGAGAGCGGCGGCCGTGGTTTCACCGGCGTTCGGCACGTGTGCGGGGGAGGTGCTCGCCGCGGCGGCGGCTGGAGTGAGCAGGCTCGCGAGGACGGTCGCGGAAACGGCTGCTGTCGTGATCTTCCTTGGCGTCATGATGATGTGGCGGCGGACTTGCGTATCCGGCTACGGAGCCCCAGTCCGTTCACCCGCCCGGGGGCTTTCGCCTGTCGACGGCAGGTTATGACGCGCTCCGGCCGGTCTTCTGCGGCAAAAGACACAGACGACGAGAAGAAACGCGCGAAATGGCGGTCATGACCGTGTTCCGCCTCCACGGACGACCCGGTAACGCAGGTGCGTGGCGTCGCTGCCGTCGAGCCTGCGTACCAGCTCCAGCTCGACGGGATCGAGCCCGGTGGACTCGAACAGCCGGCGTCCACCGCCCAGTAGCACGGGGACGAGGTGCAGTTCGAGCTCGTCGAGCCGACCGGCCGCCAGCAGCGCCCGCGCCGCGCCCGCGCCGTGCACCAGCACCGCACGGCCCTGCGCGGCCTCCTTGGCATCGGCGGCGCACGCGTCGACGTCGGTGTAGAACTTCGCGCTGCCCGGCGGCACGTCGTCCGCCTCGACGTGATGGGTCAGCACGTGGATCGGCACGCCGTCGTGGTGATCGCCCTGCCACCGGCCGGCCAGCTCGAACGTACGCCGCCCCGAGATCACGGCGCCGGTGGCCAGCGCCTCGCGGTACACCTGACCGTCGACCCCGGACGACATCCGCTGGTCGAGCCAGTTGAACAACCGCCCGCCCCCGCGTCCCAGCTCCTGGCCCGCACGGTCGTCAGGACCGGCGATGAAGCCGTCGACGGACATGGCCATGTACAGACGAATCGGCGCGTCACCCATCGGAGTCGTCCTTCCCCGCGCTCGAATCGGCCCAATCGGCCGCGGTCATGCCGTCGGCGTGGCCGGGCGGCCACTGGACGAGTTCGATCCTGCGGCCGTCCGGGTCGGCGACGAACGCCGTCTTCAGGCCGTCCGCACTGTCCTGACCAGGGCCGACGGGCTCAATCCCGCGTGCGGCGAGCAGCCGCAGCGTGTCGGCCATCGACTCGACCTGGATGACGAAATGGCTCACGTCGGTGCCGCGGACGACCGGCTCGGCGTCGTGCACGAGCTCGACGGTCACGAACTCGTCGCCGGGCAGCTTGAGCATGGTCAGATGCCCGATCGGCGTCTCGGGCACGCACCCGACGACCTCGTACCCGATGGCCTCGTAGAACGCCAGCGACCGCGCGCGGTCGGTCACCCGCAGCCCTATGTGCAAGGTCCTCATCGTGGCTCCTCCCTTCCCTGCGACCAGCCTGCCGCGACCGCGTTCTCGCGGGTATCCCACATTTCTGGGGGGTACGGCTACGCTGAACCATGGTCCACGACCAGGCGATGCGTGAAAGGGTCCGCGCCGACATCGGGCGGCTGGTTCACCGCGGGATGCCGGTTGAGGCCTACTGGCGCGCGGTGAGCGATGCCCTGAACGCCGTGGTGCCGTCCGAGGGCTCCTGCTTGATGACCATGGACCCGGCCACCATGCTGCCGACCGCCGAGTACGTCGAGAACGGGCTGCCCGCGGATTCGATCAGCCGGCTCGTCGAGATCGAGTTGCGCGAACCTGACTACGCCAAGTGGGTCGACCTGGCCCGCGCGGGCACGGCGGCGGCGAGCCTGAGCCACGTGACCGCCGGCGACCTCGACCTCAGCCGCCGTCAGCGAGAGGTACGGCGTCCCGGGGGCTACGCCGACGAGCTGCGGGTCGTCCTGTCCAGCGGCACCGGCACGTGGGGCGCGCTCACCGTGTTCCGCGAGACGGACCGCCCGTACTTCTCGTCGTCGGAGGTGCGGCTGCTCTCGTCGCTGACCGCACTGCTCTCGGACGGATTGCGCCGGGCCCTGCTGCTGGACGACGCCCGCGCCGGCCGTCCCGACACCGGAATGCTCGTCCTGGACCCCGACGACGGCGTCGACCTCGCCAACCGGGAGGCCGAGCAGTGGATCGACGAGCTCGGTATCGGCGGCCGAGCCGGCACCAGGCTGCCGCTGGTGATCCGCTCCGTCGCCGGCCAGGCGCGTGCCATCGCCGCCGGGAAACGGGTCGCCGAGGTCGGGCCGGCCCGGGCGCGGGTGCGAACCCGGACGGGCCGTTGGCTGATCGTCCGCGGGTCACTGCTGGGCGAGGGGCCGTCGGCGCCGGTCGCGGTGCTGCTCGAAGCGGCCCGTCCGGCGGAGATGGCGCCGCTGCTGGCCGACATGTACGGGCTCACCCAGCGGGAGAGACGGGTCACGGAACTCGTCGCGCAAGGGCTGTCGACCAGGCAGATCGCCAACCGGCTGGAGCTGGCGACGTACACCGTTCAGGACCATCTGAAGTCGATCTTCGCCAAGTCCGGCACCGGGTCCAGGGGCGACCTGGTCGCCCGCCTGTTCTTCGACCAGCGCACCACCTCCCTGACCAACCCATCGGAGGCGGCGGTCGATTGAGCGCGCTGATCGGCCGTCCCTCCGTCTCGGTGCCGATGCCGGAACCCACAGCGCCGGGGGACGATCCCCGGCTACCGCTGCGACGTGCCCGTCAAGAAGGGCACTCGGCGAATCAGGCCGGGCACTCCGGCGGCAGCCTGAGCACGGAGAACTCCAGCCGCAGCGCCTCGCCGGCGGGAAGGGCGATCGCGCGGGCCCACGGGTTGGTCGCCCAGCAGGCGGGGAGGAGGAAGTAGCGCTGGTTGGAATGGATCAGCAGCCGCAGCCCGGCATAGCGGTAGCGGAACATCGCGTCGGGGTCGGGCAGCGTGGTCTCGGTGATTCCCGGTCCCTCAAGGTAGAGGCGCCGCGCCGCGTAGACCACGGTGCTGGGCATCATGCCCGGGTTCAGCCGGTACCGGTTGGCCGCATCGATCCCGCGCCGCTGCGCGGTCTGGGTGACCGCCCACAGCAGCAGGATCAGCAGGAGCGCCACGCAGCCCGTACGCTGGGCCACCCGGTAGGTGGGGGAGATCGTGCGTCCGGGATTGAGCCTCTGGTACAGGGAGGCGCAGTAGACCAGCACGAATACGCCGAGCCCCAGGCAGAAGGGCATGACGTAGACCGGCAGCCGCAGCCAGCCCGCCAAGCTCGCGATGCCGACCGCCGCGCAGGCGACCCCCAGCACGGCCATCGCCGTGACCACCCGTTTCATGGCGGTACGGTGCCTGCTCGCGGCTCGGACCAGCCGCACGTGCAACGGCGGTGCGAGCAGCGCCAGCGCCAGGATCAGGATCAGCGGTTCGATCGTCAGGGTGACGCTGCGCAGCACGTAGTCCTGCAGGGTCAGGCCGAGCAGGCTCGGGTCCACGCCGAGCCGGCCGTACATGGTGTTGGCCCGGACGGCGCCGAAGTACATCATGATCGCCGCGACGAAGGTGGTCGGCGTCACGATGTGGGCGAGGATGGCCCATACGCGGGCGAAATCCTGGCCCGGCTCGCCGCCGTCATCCGCGGACGTGCTCATGGACGAGGCTTCACGACTCGGCCGGGGCCGGACCGTCGTCGCCGGGTGGGGAGTCGCCCTCGTCGGTCGGCTCGGCGGGGTCGCCGGGGTCCGTCTGGTCGTCGGTCGGGCCGTCGGTCGTGCCGGGGCCTGACTCGGTGGGTTCCTCGGGCCGGTCGGTCGGCTCGCCCGGCTCGTCCGGTGACGATTCGTCGTCCGGCGGGGGCTGCTCGTCCGACGGCGTCGCCGTCCCCGGGGCCGGGGGCTTGACGGTCGCGCACTCCGGGAGCACGGACGGATCGCTCGCCACCGAGCACGAGCTCCAGAGGTCCTGCTGTGAAACGCCGCCGAGCCGTTCCAGCTCGGCGTACGCTTGCCGGGCGCCCTCCGCGTCGCCGATGGCCAGGGCGCTGTGCATTTTCGAACGGTTGAGCATCCGCAAGGTCTTGCGCTGCGTCGATGGAGAAACGACGTTGGCGAATCCCCCCTGCTTGGTCAGCTGCTCCGCCTCCTGGGCGTCCTCGAACGCCTCCTGCCACTTGCTCTGATTGGCGTTCGCCGCCGACTGGCAGACCTTCGCGAGCGCCTTCGCGCTGGGCGGACTGTCCGCGGACGACGCCACCGCCTCCATCGCCCGCGCCGTGCCCGCGAAATCGCGGGTCTGCGACATCTTCTGGCAGTCCAGCGCCACCTGAGTCGTGGCCTCGGGGAGGTCGCCGCTGTCCTCGCTCGAGACGAGGGCCTCCTCCGGGAGAATGACCGGTTTCACCTGGCCGGGAGCGCTTGGCCCGGCCTGTCCCGCCCCGCCCGGTTCGGACCCGTTCTGCTCGCCGCCGCAGCCGCCCGTCAGGACCGCGGCGGCCGCGAGCACCGTCATCGTGGCCGGCAAGGTCCTCATTGCCGTTCCCTTCGAGAGCTCGCCGGTATCAAGACCAGGTCCTACCGCGCGGAGTCAGGGCCTACTCCCGCGAAACGGACCGATCGCCAAACGATGGCGATTCTTTGTCGAGCGCACGAGATCTTCGTCGTGCACACCAGATCTTCGTCGTGCGCACGAGATCTTTGTCGTGCGCACGAGACGGCGGCGGCACCGTCCGGCGCGGGCTGCGTGTCCGCTGCGGCTGGTCGGCTTCGTGCGTGGCACGGTTCTCGCTGGTCGGCTTCGTGCGTGGCGCGGTTCTCGCTGGTCGGCCATCGCGGGGCCGGCCGATCGTTGCGGTCGCGCGCGTGCGAGCGGGCATGAGCCGGTTCCGCCAGGATCGGGGAGGATCGCCGCGCTCGGGGCTCACCGAGGGTGAGAATCCCGCGTATCCTGCGGCGTTTCCGTCATGGCGACTCACGTCTTCGGCTGCTCAGTGCACGGGCTTGCGGTAGCGGGAGAGGCGTAGCTCGTAGCCGGTGTCTCGGCCGGAGGCCGTGAGGGCGGTTCCGCCGCTGGTCGCGGCGTTCCAGAGCCACGGCTGCACGTACCGCAGCGGAGATCGTTCCGGCGTGGCGCGGAGGGCCTGGCGCAGGGTCAGGCGAAGACGCTGGAGCCGCTCCAGGTCGGCCGCCGGATGGTCCACGGCTCGCTGCCGACCGTCGCGGGCCGTCGCCTCGGCCAGTGCCATGGCGTCCAGGTCCTCGATGGCCGGCGGCTCGTCACGTACGGTTTCAGCTCGCTGGGCGCGCCACGCGGACCAGTTCGAACCGATGCTCTCCAGCGCTTGGACGAGCGTGGCGACGGCCCGCTGTTCCGCGTTCGTGCCCTCGCCCAGACCTCGCGCAGCAGTGGCACGACCTGGGTCCAGTCGACGTGCGCGAACCTGACGCCGTCCCGGTCGGACGGCGGCTTGAACGTGAACGGCGGGGTCAGGTAGGTGAGGTCCAGGCTCAGCCCGGGATGGTGATGGCCGGCCAGCGTGTAGTACGTGGCGAGCTGACCCCGCCGATGGCTCGACGTCTCCGTCTTCAGTTCGATCAGCCAGAGACGGTCGTCCCACAGGACGGCGTAGTCGGGCGCCCCGCCCTGCTCGTCGTCGTTGCGCGGGCGCAGCTCGAACTCGTCCACGAAGAGCGGCTGCGTGCGCCGGTCGCTTCGGCCGAACGACAACTCGTCCAGGGATCGCAAGAACTGGAGTCCGCGCGGCGATGGGCGCGAGCGGCTGTTCCACGCGGGGTAGGGGCCGGCCACGATCAGCATGGTCAGGAGGCGCTGGCACCCGGGTTCCGCAGTTGGTAGTCACACGTGAGCCCGAAATCGAGGGTTGACCTGGAGGAACGCATGCAGGGCCGTAGAGGGTCGTGTGCCTACACCCTCCGCAGCCAGGTGCTGATCGGGTCAAGT
>NZ_JABCPZ010000269.1 GCF_013283785.1 Nonomuraea antri | reverse complement strand
ACCACCGCCTGCGCGGTCGATCCCGCGACGCCCAAGCGGCAGCTCAGGGCCATGTGGATCTCCACCGTGGCCAACATCGACTGGCCCAGCCGCACCGGGCTGAGCGTGTCGGCCCAGCAGGCCGAGTTCCGCGCCTGGCTGGACCTGGCCGTGCAGAAACGCATGAACGCGGTCGTGGTCCAGGTCAGGCCGACCGCCGACGCGTTCTGGCCCTCGCCGTACGAGCCGTGGTCGCAGTGGCTGACCGGCACCCAGGGCGCCAACCCCGGCTACGACCCGCTGGCGTTCATGGTCGCCGAGGCGCACGCCCGCAACCTGGAACTGCACGCCTGGTTCAACCCGTACCGGGTGGCCAACCACGACGATCCGAGCCGGCTCGTCACCACGCACCCGGCACGCAAGAACCCCGACTGGCGCTTCGCCTACGGCGGGAAGCTCTACTACAACCCGGGCATCCCCGCCGTCCGCGACTTCATCGAGGACGCCATCATGGACGCGGTGACCAGGTACGACCTGGACGGCGTGCACCTGGACGACTACTTCTACCCGTATCCGGTCAGCGGCCAGACCATCCCGGACGCGGCCACGTTCAGCCGCTACGGCGGCTCGTTCACCGACATCGGCGACTGGCGCAGGGAGAATGTGAACCTGCTGGTCCGCGAGCTGGACCAGCGCATCCACGCGGCCAAGCCGTGGGTGTCGTTCGGCATCAGCCCGTTCGGCATCTGGCGCAACGCCGGCGCCGACCCGCTCGGCTCGCGCACCTCGGGCCTGCAGTCGTACGACGCCATCTACGCCGACAGCCGGCTGTGGGTGAAGCAGGGCTGGGTGGACTACATCTCCCCGCAGATCTACTGGCACCTCGGCTTCGCCACCGCCGCCTACGACGTGCTCACCGCCTGGTGGGCGGAGGCGGTGCGGGGCACCGGCGTCCAGCTCGTCATCGGCCAGGCCGCCTACCGGGCGGGCGCGAGCGGCCAGGACGCCGCCTGGCAGGACCCGGCCGAGCTGAGCGACCACCTCACCTACAACAGGCAGCATCCCGAGGTGGCCGGCGACATCTTCTTCAGCGCCAAGGACGTCAAGGCCAACCGGATCGGCGCGATCAGCACGCTGGTGAACGCGCACTACAGCAGGCCCGCGCTGCCGCCGGCCCGGGGCTCGGCCGCCGCGCCCGGCGCGCCTGCGATCACCGCGGCCACCCGCGTCACCGGCGGCGTCCAGCTCTCCTGGCAGGGCTCGGGCACCTCGTACGCGGTCTACCGGGTGGACGGCACCCCGCCGAGCGCGGACCCGTGCTTCTTCGCCGACGCCCGCAACCTGATCAAGACGACCAGGCAGACCACGTTCACCGACACCACGGCGAGCGGCACCCAGACCTACTACGTGACCGCGCTGAACCGCACCCACCAGGAGAGTCAGCCCAGCACGGGCCGCTCGCCGGGCTCGTCCGGGGCGTTCAGCGTGATCGTCGACAACGCCGGTCCCGGCTTCACCGCGGGCTCGGCCTGGGGCACCTCGACGTACTCGGCCCAGGCGCACGGCGCCGACTACCGCTTCGCCGCGCCGGTCGCCGCCAGCGACCCGGCCTGGTTCGGCGCGACGATCCCGAGCACGGGCAGCTACCGGGTGGAGGTCTGGTATCCGGCCAACGCCGGCTACAACAGCGCCACCCCGCACCTCGTGGCCACCGCGAACGGCAACCAGACCGTCACGGTCGACCAGCGCACCGGCGGCGGGGCCTGGCGCAGCCTGGGCACGTTCACGCTGAACGCCGGCGCCTACAACGTGGTCGGCGTGAGCCGCTGGACCTCCACCACCGGCTACGTCATCGCCGACGCGGTCCGCATCACCAAGGTGTGACGCGGCGACCTGGTCAGTCCGCGCTCAGCAGGAGGCTGAGCTGGGCGCGGGCCTCGGCCAGGTCGAAGCCGGGCATGGCGCGGCACATGAGCTCGCGGATTTGCTGCTCGGCGTCGCGCTGGGCCTGGCGCACCGCGATCATCACCTCCCCGGCCAGCTCGGCGGGCGTCAGCTCCAGGGCCGCGGCCTCGACGGCGACGTCGAGCACCTGGCCGTCGGGATCGACCGCGGCCCTGACCAGGCCGGACGGGCCGTGCCCGGTGCCGATCACCTTGCTGAGGTCGTTCTGGGCCGTCTCCGTCCAGGCGAGGATCATCTCCGCCTGGCGGACCGGCTCGTCGCTCGCCGGCTCTCGGATGTCGCGCGGGCCGTACACGCGGGCCTCCTCCTGCTACTGCGGATCGCGGGCCGCACGGTCGACCCTGAGTCGGACGAAGGTGTCGTCGAGCGGTTCGGCCAGCGCCGCGGTCGCGGCCAGGGCGCGGTCGGCGATCTCCTGGGTCTGGCGGACCGCGTCGCGCTGGGCGGCCTGGAGCACCGTGGTGATCCGCCGGCCGAGGTCCTGCGGGGTCAGGCGCAGCGCGTCGGGTTCGAGTTCGAGCCGGGTGATGCCGCCCTGGCCGTCGGACTCGGCGCGCACCAGGCCGCCGTCGCCGCCGGCCCGGCCGATCACCCGGAGTATGCCGACCTGCGCCTCTCGCAGGTCGCGCATGACCTCCTGACTTCGTTCGAGTGTCCGCTCCAGATAACCGAGATCGCCGTCGGGCGTTGGCGGCATGTCGAACTCCTGCCGACAGGGGGTCCAATAGGCGCCCAGTGTAGACAGATCACCGCGGATCTTGACAGCGATATGTAAAACCGCGAAGGCCGGGAAGTTGGATATATCTGGATTGATAGCCCTTTGGCCGGGCGGCCTGCCTCCCGCTGCAATGCGGACATACGCCGACATTTCCGGCATTATCTCGCAAATCAGCCGCAGTGGGGGCATTGTTCTGGTTACCCTCTTGGTTCGCGAGGTGATCTTCGAGATCACCCCATCTGCGAAGGGGGCAGGGGTGCGGAAGGCGGGTGAAGTCGTCCGGCTGGCGGCGGCGGGGGCCGTGCTCGCGGCGCTCGGTTACGGCACCGTGTACGGCACGGACGACCTGTTCCCCTTCGGGCCGATGGTCCAGTACGCCTTCTCCATCCCGCCCGACGGGGAGATCAAGTCCCTGATCCTGCTGGCCGAGACCGCCAAGGGGACGACCGTGGAGGTCCCGATCGAGCCGTACTACGTCGGGGTGCGCCGCGCCGAGGTGGAGGGCCAGCTCGGCAGGTACGTCCGCGAACCCGCCCTGATGCAGCACATGGCCGACACGCACGCCAGGTTACGCCCCCAGGATCCACGGCTCACCAGGCTCCGCCTGGTCACCCGGGTGATCAAGCTCAAGGACCGGCGTCCCGACCGGACCTACGACGTGGAGAGGGTGTCATGGACGGCGCGCTGACCCGCTGGTGGTTCGCCCCGGTGCCGCTGCGCCGGATCAAGGTCGTGCGGGCGCTGGTCTACCTGTTCCTGCCGATCGACATGATGTTGTTCACCGGCGGCGTGTGGGGCCACGCCACCTCGGCCACCGCCTACCAGCCGGTGCTCGTCGCCCGGCTGCTGCACCTGCCCGCGGCCAGCCAACCACTGGTCTACACGCTGTTCGCGGTCGTGGTCGCGGCCGCCCTGGTCGGCGCGGCGGGCAAACTGCCCAGGCTCACCGGCTGGGTGGTGGCGCTCGGCTACACCGAGTGGGCCATGCTCGCCATGTCGTACGGCAAGGTCGACCACGACCACCTCGCGCTCATCGTGGCCCTGTTCGTGCTGCCCACGATCGGGAGCAGCGAGCGGGCGGCCGGCTGGGCGGTGCGCTGCGTGCAGATCGCGGTGGTGTGCACCTACTTCCTGTCGGCCTTGGCCAAGATCCGCTGGGGCGGGTTCCACGTCACGTCAGGCGTGAGCGCGCTCTGGGAATGGCCGAACGGAGCCACGTTCCAATGGGCGGTCAGCCGCCGCGGCACGTTCTTCGGCCACTTCATCGCCGGGATCCCGCACGCGCTGCTGATCGGCCAGTGGGTGGTGCTGCTGGCCGAGTTCGCCTCGCCCGTGCTGCTGTTCCTGCGCGGGCGGGCGCTGCGGCTCGGCGTGGCGTTCTTCGCCGGCTTCCACCTCATGACCTGGGCGCTGATCACCATCCACTTCCTGCCGCACGTGATCTGCCTGCTCGGCTTCTTCCTGGTGACCGTCAGCGGTACATCACGGACAGAAACCGGATCAGCACCGCTTCCCGGCTCGCCGCAGGTAGCGCATCGAGCACCGAGTTGACCACGCTCATCTCCGGCTGACCGGCGCCGGGGCTCAGGTCCACGCCCACCGACGTGGCCAGCTCCGCGAACGTGGCGTCGTCCAGCGACTCCAGGTCCAGGCCCGCGACCAGGTCCACCAGCCCGTCGGGCAGCACGACCGGGCCGCGCCGCCGGGCCGACTCTGCGGACTCCGCGATCACCTTGAGCATCGCGTCCACCCCGGCCAGTGTCACGCCGGTCACGGTGACGTGCAGGTTCGCCGGGATGCCCGCGTAGGAGAGCTGCGGCTGCAGGAACCAGCCCCGCGCCCGCGCCTCGTCGGCCAGCACGAACACGTCGATCCCGGCGCCGGTGAAGGCCACCAGCGACGACTCCGGCGCGCCCAGCACCCGCAGCCCGGGGATCTCGGCCAGCCCGGCGCGCAGCCTGGCCGCCGCCTCCCAGGTGGCCCGGCCCAGCTCCAGGTAGCCGTCGCGGCCCAGCGTCCGCAGGGTCGCCCAGGCCCCGCCGAGCGGCCCCGCCGACCTGCTGCTCTGCACGGTCGCGTTGATCACCGTGTAGCCGGGCCAGGCGGCCGAGGCGAAGTACGCCTTGCGCCGCATCGCCGGGTCGGCGAACAGCACCACCGAGGCGCCCTTGGGCGCGTAACCGAACTTGTGCAGGTCACACGAGATCGAGGTGACGCCGGGCACCGACAGGTCGAACGGCGGGACGTCCGCGCCCGCGGCACGCAGCCACGGCAGCAGCCAGCCGCCGACGCAGGCGTCCACGTGGCAGGGCACGCCCGCCGCCGCGGCCACCTCCGCCACCTCGGCCACCGGGTCGATCACCCCCTGCGGGTACGACGGCGCGGACACCACGACCAGGATCGTGCCGTCGTCGATCGACGCGGCCACGTCCGCCGCCGCGACCTTGAACGTCTCCAGGTCCACCGGCACCGGCCGCACCTCGACGCCCAGGTAGTGGGCCGCCTTGTGGAAGGCGGGATGCGCGGTCACCGGCAGCACCAGGTTCGGCCGCGCCCGGTCGGCGAAGTCCCTGGCCGCCTTCACCGCCAGCATGATCGACTCGGTGCCGCCGCTGGTGAAGATGCCGTGTCCGCCGCCGAGCAGGTCCGACACCGCGCCGACGACCTGCTTCTCCATCTCGACCACGCTCGGGAACGCGGTCGGGTCGAGGCAGTTGACCTCCAGCATCTCGAAGTAGGCACGGGCCGCCGCCTCGTGCACCTCGGCACGGCCGGTGTCGTAGACGTACGCGGTCACCTGGCCGCCCCGTACGGGCAGGTCGTGCTCCTTGAGCCGGGCCACCTCGGCCAGCAGCTCATCGACGGTCATCCCGGTCTCGGGCAGGTTCACACGATCTCCTCACGGGGGTTCTCGGAACGGCGGGCGTCAACGGCACGGACGAGCCTGCCGTACCGGACGATGAACGGCAGGCTGAGCAGCATGAGCGCGGCGGGCAGCGCGGTGAAGCCGAGCAGCAGCCCGGTCAGCGCGTCCGGCGGCTGCGCGACGGGCGACTCGACCGGCGCGGACACGAACCCCGACACCGACAGCACCAGCGCGAACAGCCCGGGCCCGAGCGCCAGCCCGGCCGTCTCTCCGGCCGTCCACAGCCCGGTGAACGCGCCGGCCTGCGCGTGCCCGGTGCGGGCGGCGTCCGCGTGCACGGTGTCGGGCAGCAGCGACAGCGGCAGCAGTTGCAGCGCCGCGTAGCAGACCCCGGCCAGCGCGGTCAGCGCCAGCGTCGGCGCCAGGCCGCCGGCCGCGATGGACGGCACCAGCGCCAGCGACACCAGCCCGAACCCGAGCGTCGCCACCAGGTAGCAGCGCACGACGCCGTGCCTGCGGGCCAGCCAGGCCCACCCGGGCACGGCCGCCATGCTCGGGCCCACCAGGCAGACGAACATCACCGACGTCAGCCCGTAGTCGCCCAGCCGGTAGGAGGCCACGTACGGCGCGCCGGCCAGCATCACCGCCACGCCGAGCGCCTGTGTCACGAACGCGCCGAGCAGCGTGAAGAACGGCAGGTTGCCGCGCGCCAGCCGGAAGGCCGCCACCGGGCCGAGCTGCTTGGGCCCCGGCCGCGACGACACCCACCGGGTGGCCAGCGTCGCGGCGACCAGCGCGGCTCCCATGACCGCGCCGATCGAGACGCCCATGACCGCGTAGCCAGGACGGCCGCCGCCCGCCAGGTCCACCACGGCGGGGGCGAGTCCGCCGGCGACCAGGATGCCGACGGTCAGGCAGACCACCCGCCACGACATGATCCTGGTGCGCTCGGCCGGGTCGGGCGACATCTCCGTGGGCAGGGCCACGTACGGCACCTGGAAGCAGGCGAACGCGGTGGCGGCGAGCAGGAACGCCGCGCCCGCCCAGAGCGCGCCGGGCAGCCCGCCGGAGATCGGGCCGGGCACCGCGAACATCAGCGCGAACGTCACGGGCAGCGCGAGCGCGCCGGCGGCCAGCAGCCTGGTGCGCCGCCCGGTGCGTACCGCCTCGCGGTCGCTGGCCGCGCCGACCAGCGGGTTGAGCAGCACGTCCCAGATCTTCGGCGCGACCAGCACCGCGCCGGCCACGGCGGCAGGGACGCCCAGCATGTCGGTCAGGTAGTACAGGAGCAGCAGCCCGGGCACGGCGGAGAACACCCCGGTGCCGACTGAGCCGACCCCGTAGCCGAGCAACCGCCCCGGCCTGAGCCGCTCGCCCGTCATGTCGTGCCCGCGCTCGGGGCCGGGCCCGCGCTGGGGGCCGCCTCGCCGGGCAGGCCGAGCGCGCGGTGCAGGGTCAGGTGCAGGTGGGCGCGGAAGCGGCGCAGCGCGGCCCGGTCACCGGCGCCCCGGCGGCGGCCGTCGGCGTCGAGCACCCCGCCCTTGGCGAACCCGTGCACGCACCAGATGACCGTCCAGATCGCGTACTCCAGGTCGGCCGCCGCGTCGATCACCCCGGAAGCCACCATCGGCCGCAGCGTCGCCGCCACCCCGGTCACCAGCGGATGGACGTACTGCCGCTCCAGCTGCGTGATGTCGGCGGCGTCGGACAACCAGCGGTGCATCCACAGCGCGGGCACCTCGGGGTGTTCCACGCAGAAGTCGAGATAGTCGTCGATCAGGCGGTGCAGTGCGGCGGCCGGGTCACCCTGCGGCAGCCTGGCCAGCGCCGACTCCAGCGCCTGCTGTTCCGCCCGGTGCGCGTGCGCCATCACGGCCAGGTACAGCTCGCGCTTGCCGCCCACGTGGTAGTTGACGGTGGCGATGTTCAGCCCGGCCGCCTCGGCGATCTGCCGGGTGGAGGTGCCGTCGTAGCCGTGGGCGGCGAACAGCTCGGTGGCGACCTTGAGAATCGTGCCGGGCTGCCCGCTGTCGGCAGGTGTCATGCGACAGAAGGTAGTTCCGGCACGCCCTTTGGTCAATCGCTTGATGGAGACCGTCAGTCCGGCGCCCAGTACTTGGTCATGAACGTCTCCATCCCGCTCACCACCGGCCGCCACGTCTTGGGCAGCTGGTAGCGCACGACCTTGTGGCCCCGGTAGGACAGCGTGTACTTGAGGAAGTCCGCGCCCTGCGGCGGCCGCTCGGAACGGCCCAGACGCAGCCGCTTGAGATGGGCGCGCAGCTTGCGGAACTCCGTCTTGGTCAGGCACTTGTCGACCGTCGGCCCGGTACGGCGGCTCAACCGCACGCAGCCGTTGGTGTAGACGGTGACGCGGTCGTCGAACCCCGCGAAACCGCCCTGCTTGTGCAGGGAGACCAGGGCCTTCCTCTTGACGGGCGGCGCGGACTGCGCCGCCGCGGGGACCGCGGCTCCGCTGGTGAGTACCAGGGCGAGCAGCGGCAGGAGCACGATTCGCCAGAGCTTCATACCTCTATGACGTTTCCCGGCCGGGATCGGCTCACGCGATCGGCAGCACGGCCGCGACCTCGGTGCCGCCGCCGGCCCGCGGGCCGATCGCGCAGGTCCCGCCGATCTCGGCCGCGCGTTCCCGCATCGAGGTCAGCCCGACGCCCGGAGAAGGCGTGTCGGGCAGCCCCGCGCCGTCGTCGGTCACCGTCACCCGCAGCGACTCCGGCTCCCTGCGCAACGTCACCGCGACGCGATCGGCGCGGGCGTGCCTGCGCGCGTTGGTCAGCGCCTCCTGGACGATCCGGTAGGCCGCCAGCTCCACCGCCGGGGGCAGATCGTCCAGCGGGCCGTGCGGTTCGACGCTGACCCGGGGACCCGGCGCGCGGCCCAGCTCGGCCAGGGCGCCGGCCAGGCCCAGCTCGTCCAGCGCGGGCGGCCTGAGCCCGTCGACCAGCTCGCGGACCGAGTTCAGCGTGCTGGTCATCTCCTCCCTGACCCGCAGCAGCAGCCGGTCCGCCGCCTGGGGGTCGCGGCCGAGCCGCCGCCTGGCCTCGTCCAGCGTCATCGTGACGCTGGTCAGGGTGGGGCCGAGCCCGTCGTGCAGCTCGCGGCCCAGCCTGCGGCGTTCCTCGTCGCGGGTGGCGTTGATGCGCTCGTGCGAGTCGCGCAGGTCGGTGCTGAGCCGTACCGCGTGGGCCAGCTCGGCCAGGTGCTTGGCCATGACGAGCTGCCGCTCCCGGCCCTGACGCGCCCCGGCCAGCGACAGCCGGCCCACCCGCTCGCCGTGCCAGGTCAGCTCGACCTCGCGTGACCTGCCGCCGAGCTCGCCGTCGGCGAACGACACCACCGGCTCGCCGTAGACCTGCACGGCCGCGCCGCGCGCGCCCAGCGCCGCGCGCACCACCGACAGCGCGTCGGCCAGCGCCTCCGACGGGTCCTCCGCCTGCTGCACGGTACGGCTCAGCAGATCGGCCGCCTTGTACGGATCGCGCTCCACATTGAACAGCCGGTCCACCGAGGCCTGCAGCCGCAGCCGCAGCGGATGGAACACCGCGGCCGTGGCCATGGCCGCCGCCAGCCCCGCCACGGCCCCGTAGTCGCCCGACACCCGGTCGGCCGCCCAGATCAGCGCCGAGTACGTGAGACCGCCGACCACGGCCAGCGCGCCGTAGACCAGCGTGCGGTTGAGTATGAGCTTGATGCCGTAGAGCTGGTACCGCAGCACGGCGGCGATGATCGAGAGGGGGATCAGCACCGCCAGCGTCACCCGCAGCGTCAGCCATAGCCCCTCGCGCCCGCCGCTGAGCAGCCAGTACCCGGTGAAGATCATCATCGAGTAGAAGTACCAGGCGATCTGCCTGCGCAGCTCGGGCGTCGCGGCCCGGTGGCGGAACCACAGCGACAACACGCCGAGCGCCGACAACGTGATCATCGGCAGGCCGATCCAGGACTCCGCCAGGTACGGGAGATCGCCCAGCGCCTCGACGCCGAGCGGGTTGGGAATCGGCAGGTCGTTCAGCTCGAACGACACGTCGGGGGAGAGCCCGAGCAGCAGCGAGTGCCCGATCATGAGGGCGAAGTTGCCGTACAGCAGCGGACGCCAGCGCCGCGACGGCAGCCGCCCGTCAGGGAAGAGCAGCGGCATGACCCCGGCGAAGACCGGCACCGCCCACAACCACATCCAGACCGCCGGCCAGGCGAGGTAGGGGATCAGCGGGTGGCCTGGCACGATCGACCACAGGTACTGGACCAGGGCGTAGTTGAGCGCGTACACCGACCAGACCACGCCGGTGCCCCACAGGATCCAGGGGAAGCGCGCGCCGGGGGCACGGGAGATCAGGAACGCTCCAGCAGCCGGGAACAGCAGGCCGACCGGGTCGACGCCCTCCACCTCGGAGTCCCACGGCACCTGCTCGATCATCCAGGCGGCCAGCAGGACGGACACCAGCGACACCGCGGCGACCGTCCAGGCGATCACCGGGGCGAGCCGCCGCCGCTCGCCGCGCCGCGCGGGCGAACCGCTCATCCCGTCTCCCCTCGTAACGGCAGCCTGGCGATGACCTCGGTGCCGCCGCCGCGCCTGGTGTGGAACTCGCAGGCGCCGCCCACGTCCGCGGCTCTGGCGCGCATCGGGTCGGCGCCCTGCCTGCGCTGCTCGGGCAGTCCGATGCCGTCGTCGGACACCGACAGCACCAGCTCGCGGTCGCGCCGCTCCACCCTGATCAGGGTGACGGTGGCGCGAGCGTGCCTGCGCACGTTGGCCAGCGCGTCATGAGCGATCTTGTACGCCGCCACCGCCGTCACGCGCGGCAGCCCCGACACCGAACCGGACACCGCCACCTCCACCCGGGGTCCGGGCAGGTCGGCCAGCAGCCGCAGCGCGCCGTCCAGCCCCAGCTCGTCCAGGTCGGCGCCGTCGAGCTCGACCGGGCGCAGCCCGTACACCAGGTCGCGCACGTCCGCGATCGCGTCGGTGACCTCCCTGCGCACCCGGCCGAGCAGCGGGTCGGCCGCCTGCGGGTCGGCGGCGAGGCTGAGCCTGGCCTCGTCCACGCTGATCGCCAGGCCGGCCAGGGTCGGGCCGAGCCCGTCGTGCAGGTTGCGGCGCAGCCTGCGGCGTTCCTCCTCGCGGGTGACGAGCATGCGCTCGCGCGAGCGCTGCAGGTCGGCGCTCAGCCGCACCGCGTGCGCCACCTCGGCGAGCTGCCTGGCCAGCATGTCGAGCAGGTCGCCCGGCGGGGCCGCGCCGGCCACCGTGAGCCGGCCCATCGGCCTGCCGTGCCACACCAGCGGGACGTCCGCGGGCTCGGCGCCGAGCTCGCCGTCGGACACCGTCCGGGTGCGGCCGCCGGGCAGCACCACCTCCACCGCCACCCCGGCGGCGCCGAGCGCGCGCCTGACCGCCGTCACCGCCGAGGCCAGCGCCTCGGCCGGCCCGTTGGCCTCCTGCACGTGCCTGCTGATGCGATCGGCCAGCCGGTACGGGTCGGGCTCGGCCTTGAGCAGCCGGTCGACCAGCTCCTGCAGCCGCACCCGGGCCGGATGGAAGAGCGCACCGGCGGCCAGCGCGGCGACCAGCCCCGACCACGAGCCGAGTCCCGCGTCGAGCGCGATGATCCCGAAGTAGACCGCGCCGGTCACCACGGTGAGCGCGGCGTAGACCAGCGTGCGGTTGATGATGACGTCGATGCGCATATGCGCGGACATCATAGGCAAACTGAATAACGTTCTACCGCGCCGCGCCGACGGGGGCCTGCGCCTGGCTACCGCAACGCGTCCACCGGTTCCATCCTGGCCGCGCGCAGCGCCGGATACAGCCCGGCCAGCAGGCCGACCAGGGCTCCGGCGAGCGGCGCGGCGACCGCCAGCCGCAGGTCGAGCAGCGGCGTCCACTGCTTGGCCGCCGAGATCGCCACGATGGCCACCACGCCCGCGCTCGCGCCGATCACGCCGCCGGTCAGCCCGGTCAGCGTCGACTCCAGCAGGAACTGCGCGGCGATGTGCCGCCGGGCGGCGCCGAGCGAGCGGCGCAGGCCGATCTCCGGCACCCGCTCCATCACGGTGACCAGCGTGACGTTCGCGATGCCGACCGCGCCGACCACCAGCGAGACCAGGCCGAGTATCAGGAAGAGCGCGTTCACGTCGTCCTGCGCCTGGTCGCGCGCCCTGGTCGGCGAGGGCGGGGCGACCACCTGCAGCGAGTCGCCGTTGCCCGGGCTGAGCGCGGTCGGCGCCTGCCCGGCGATCAGGCCGGCCGCGCCCAGGCTGGTGTTGACCAGCACCCTGGTCACGTCGCGCAGCCCGAACCGCTTGCCCACGGTGTGCGGCACCAGCACCGACGCGGCCAGGTTCCGCTCCCTGCGCAGGTCGCCGAGTATCCCGATCACCGTGTACGCGTGCTTGCCGATGAACACCGCCGGCGCGCCGTCGAGCCTGGTGATGCCGAGCAGCTCGGCCGCCTGGTCGCCGAGCACGGCCACCCGGTCGGCCCGCCGGACGTGCCCGGCGTCGAAGAACCTGCCCTGCGTCATCCGGCCGCGCGCCGCGACGGGCAGGCCGGGGGTGGCGGCCAGCACGGTGAGCGTCTGGGCGGTGACCCTGGTCGGGTCGACGATGTCGGTGGAGCGTACGGACAGGTTGGCGCTGTCCTTGGTCTCGGCCAGCGCGGCGGCCGAGACCACGCCGCGCAGCCTGGTCACCCGGTCGATCGCGTCCCACGAGACCAGCGGCGCGGTGGGCGACTCAGGCACCTCGACGGTGATCGCGGTGGCGATCAGCTCGTCGAAGCGGCCGACGATCTGGTTGCCCGCCGTCGCCGACACGCCCAGCGTGATCACCAGCGTGGTGATGCCGAGCACGGTGCCGAGCGTGGTGAGCGCGGTGCGCACCGGCCTGGCCAGCATGCCGGCGAGCGATTCGCCGATCAGGTCACGGACGTTCATCGCTCCTCCACCAGCACGCCGTCGGTGATCCGCACCCGGCGCGCGGCCCGTTCGCCGACCTCCTGCTCGTGCGTGATGACCACGATGGTCAGGCCCTGCGCCCGCAGCTCGTCGAACAGGCCGAGCACGGCCTCGGTGTTGCGGCTGTCGAGGTTGCCGGTCGGCTCGTCGCACAGCAGCAGCGCGGGCTCGCCCAGAAGGGCCCTGGCGATGGCCGCGCGCTGACGCTCGCCGCCCGACAGCCGATCGGGCCTGAAGTCCACCCGATGGCCGAGGCCGACTCGCCGCAGCGCCGCCAGGGCCCGCTCCCTCCTGCCCTTGCGCGCCCGCCTGCCGTAGACCTCGGCCAGCATGACGTTCTCCACCACCGTGCGGTGGGCGAGCAGGTGGAAGGACTGGAAGACGAAGCCGATCCGGTCGCCGCGCAACCTGGTCCTGGCCCCGTCACGGAGGGCGGTGGTCTCGACGCCGTCCAGCCGGTACGAGCCGGACGTGGGCCGGTCGAGCAGCCCGAGCACGTTCAGCAGGGTCGACTTGCCCGATCCCGACGGCCCGGCGACGGCCAGGTAGTCGCCCCTGTCCACGCGCAGCGACACGCCGATGAGCGCGCGGACCGGCGGCAGCGCGGGGAACTCCTTGCCGATCCCGGCCAGCTCGATGACCGGGTCAGGCACTGTTGACCACCACCCGGTCGCCTTCCTTCAGGTCGCCGGTGACCTCCACCCGGCCGTCCGCGGCCAGTCCGGTGCGCACCTCGACCTGCCTGGTCTTGTCCGGGGCGTACTCGACCTCGACGCGGGACCGGCCGTCGGCCGAGGTGATCACCGCGGCCACCGGCACGACCAGCACGGGCTCGTCGGTCGCGCCGACCGTCACCCTGGCCGTCACCGCGGTGCCGGTCAGGCCCTTGAGCCCGGTCATCGACAGCGGCGTGAGCAGGACGGGCTGCGCGCCGTCGCCGGGTGGCTCCTCGCCTGGCACCTTGGCCCGCTCGCCGATCGCGGTGAGCGTCGCGGGGTAGGTCTTGCCCGACTCGACCTCGATCGTCGCCCGCATGCCCGGGCGCAGCAGGTCGGACTCGGCCGCCTCGACCGCGCCGGAGACCATGAACGCCGAGCTGGTCACGGTGGCCACCTCGGTCTCGACCGCCTGCCCGGCCTTGACCGCGGCCCGCTGCACGCGGGCGGGCAGCTTCGGCAGGAAGACGATCTCGCCGGGTGGCACGGACACGCCGTAGGTGCGGGCGTACTCGGCCAGCATCGACCTGGCCGCGGCCACGTCCTTCTCGGCGTTGGCCACCTTGAGCTTGGTCGGGGAGAGCTGCCTGGCCTGGCGCAGCGCCTGTTCGGCGGTCAGCACCGCCTCCTTCGCGGTGCGCACGGCCTTCTTCAGCTCCTCCAGCCGCTTCTCGCGGGCCTGGCGGGCCTTCTCCAGGATCCTGCCGTGCGCCTGGCGGGCCGCGGTCAAGGCCGGGCAGGCGGTCGAGACCGAGGTGGCCACCGTGACCAGCTCGGCGTTCATGGTCTCCGGCGCGGTCGAGGCGGCCGAGTC
>NZ_JABCPZ010000268.1 GCF_013283785.1 Nonomuraea antri | reverse complement strand
GCCCGGCACGCCGGCCGCATCGCCGGACGGCGACCGGGCCGGCCCCCCATCCGGCACGCTCGGCCCGCCGTTCGGCCCGCTTGGCCCGCTGTTCAGCACGCTCGGGCCGCCGTTCAGGACCTCCACCCGCAGGTAGCGGTCCGCGTACCGGACCGTGACCTGCGCCGGCGACCCGTCGCCGTGCTTGAGCGCGTTGGTCAGCGCCTCCTGCACGATCCGGTACGCCGTCACGTCGATCCCCGGCGGCAACGGCCGCGGCTCGCCCGAGATGCGCACCTCCACCGGCAACCCGGCGAACGCGATGCGGTCGATCAGCGGGCTGAGCCTGCTCAGGCTGGGCTGCGGCGCGAGGTCACCATCACGCGCATCGCCGCCGCCGCGGGAATCGCCGAAGGAGCCGTGGGAGCCGGGGGAGCCGTGGGAGTCGCCGGGGGAATCGTCGCCGCTCTGGGACGGCGCGAGCAGCCCGAGCAGATGCCGCAGCTCGGTCATGGCGTCACGCCCGGCCGTCTCGACGGCCTTCAGCGCCGCCTCGGCCTCGCCCGGCAGCGTGGTCAGCACCTCGCGGGCCGCCCCCGCCTGCACCACCATGAGGCTCACGTTGTGGCTGACGATGTCGTGCAGCTCGCCGGCGATCCTGGCCCGCTCGGCGTCGACCGCCTGGCGGGCCGCCCGCTCGCGCTCGCGTTCCAGCAGCCAGCCGCGTTCCTCCAGCGCCGTACGGTGCCGCCGCCGCGCCCGCGCCAGCGCCGCCCCCAGCCAGCAGCAACAGCCGCACGCCACGACGAGGGCGAGAGCGAGGGCCGACCAGGTCACCCCGAGTTCCCACACCCGGACATTTTCTCAGCCGAGCCCCGATCCCACATCATTCCGCGGTTTCACGGTCGTACTTCCCCAGGAGGACGCCCCCGGCCGATTACCTCCCGGGCAGGATGCCGGCCCGGCGCGGCCCTTCTAGGTTGTGCGTCATGGCCACTGCTCATGACCGGCTCGTCGTCCGTCTCGGCGGCGTGCGCAAGGAGTACGGCGAGGCGAACGCGCTCGACGGCGTGTCGCTGGAGATCGGCGCCGGTGAGGCGGTCGCCGTGATGGGACCGTCCGGCTGCGGCAAGTCCACGCTGCTCAACATGATCGCCGGGCTCGACCGTCCGACCTCGGGCACGGTGGAGGTCGCCGGCCAGGACCTGGGCGCGCTGAACGAGACCGGGCTGGCCCTGTTCCGCCGCAGGCACATCGGGATGATCTTCCAGTTCTTCAACCTCGTCGACGACCTGCCCGCGCTGGACAACGCCGCGCTGGCCGCCCAGCTCACCGGCACGCCCGCGCGTCAGGCCAGGCTGCGCGCCATGGAGCTGTTCGACGAGCTCGGCATCGCCGCGCGCAAGGACACCTACCCGGCGGCGCTCAGCGGGGGCGAACGCCAGCGGGTCGCGGTGGCCAGGGCGCTGATGAACCGTCCCGCGCTGCTGCTGGCCGACGAGCCGACCGGCGCGCTGGACAGCCGCTCGGGCGAGCAGGTGATGGACCTGCTGATCGACCTCAACCAGATCGGCCAGACCCTGCTGGTCGTCACCCACGACCTGAACCTGGCCACCCGCTGCGCCGGGCGGCTGGTGGAGCTGGCCGACGGCCGGGTGTCCGGCGAACGCCGCCTGGAGCGCACCCCATGACCTCCCTTGGGGCGGTGTGGCGGGTGGCGCGCGGGGCCGTGCGGCGGCGCCGGCTGCAGACGGCCGTGCTCGGCGTCGTCGTGTTCTGTTCCACCGTCGCGATCATCATCGCCCTCGGCCTGATCGAGCCCGCCGCCGCCCCCTTCGACCGCGCCTTCGACCGCCAGCACGGCGCGCACGCTGTGGCCGCGTTCGACCCGACCGCGTTCGGCCCGGCCGCATCAGACCCGGCTGCCCCAGACCCGGCCGAGGTCGGTGCCGACCGGCTTGCCCGGACCGCGGCCAGGCCGGGCGTGGCGGCCGTCGCGGGCCCGTTCGAGCAGGCCGCCGTCACCGTCGCCGACACCGGCCAGAGCCTGCCGCCCGGCCCGCTGACCGTGGTGGGCCGCGCCGACCCTGGTGGCCCGGTGGACCGGGTGGAGCTGTGGGCGGGCCGCTGGGCCAGGGCAGCGGGCGAGATCGTGCTGAACCGCCCGTCCGACGGCTTCTTCGCCTTCCTCGTCGGCACCCCGATCAAGCTCACGGACGGCCGCACGCTCACCGTGGTCGGCCTGGCCTCCAGCCTGACCGGGACCGCCGAGTCCTGGGTCACCCCCGAGCAGGTCAAGGCCCTGCGCCCGGACGTCCTCCAGGTGCTCTACCGCTTCGACCGGGCGGACACCGACGCCGAGGTCCGCGCGTCCGTCGCCGCCGCCACCGCCGGGCTGCCGGCCGGCGCGCTGCTCGGCACGCAGTCGTATCTCACGCTCAAGCGGGACGCCGGTCGCCTGGCGTCGGCCTACCTGCCGTTCCTGCTCGGCTTCGGCGTGCTCGCGCTGGTCGTGGCCGTGCTGATCGTGGCGAACGTGGTGAGCGGCGCGGTCGTCGCGGGCCGGCGGAGCATCGGCGTGCTCAAGGCGCTCGGGTTCACCCCGAACCAGGTCGTCGCCGTGCATCTGATCATGGTGCTCGTCCCGGCGGTGGCCGGGTGCGTGCTCGGCGCCGCGCTCGGCGGGCTGGCCGCGCAGCCGCTGCTGCGGACCATCCTGCAGGGCGTGCGCGTCGACGTGGACGCCACGCTGAGCCCCTGGGTGTTCGTCGTGACCCTGCTGGGCATGCCGGCCGTCGTCGTGGCGGCCGCGCTCGTCCCGGCGATGAGCGCGCACCGGCTGCCGGCCGGCCGGGCGATCAGCGCGGGCAGCGCGCCCGGAGCCGGGCGCGGCGGTCGCGGGCGGCGGGTGCAGCGGTGGCTGGCCGGGACCCGGCTGGCGCGTTCGGTGAGTCTCGGGCTGGGGCTGCCGTTCGCGCGTCCCGCACGCAGCGCGCTGACGCTGGCGGCCGTCGTGCTCGGGGTGGGCACGGTGACGCTCGCCGCCGGGCTGGCCGGCACGATGACCGCCTACGGCGCGGCCTCCCAGCGTGCCGGGCACGTGCAGTCGGTGGTCCACGTCGGCCAGCCGGGCCAGGGCGGGCAGGCGCCCAGGCACACCGACGCCGAGATCGAGTCGCTGCTGCGCGCCCTGCCAGGAACCGCGCACGTGACCGCCGACGCCTGGCTCGACCTGCACCTGGCCGGATCGTCCGAGCGGGTCATGGCCCAGTTCTTCCGCGGCGACTCGGCCAGGCTGGGCGAGACGATCGTGCGCGGCCGCTGGCTGCGCGGCCCAGGCGAGGCCGTCGTCCCCTCGCCGTTCCTGGACGGACGCGGGCTGGCCGTCGGCGACAGGCTCACGCTCACCATGAACGGCAGGCGGGCCGCGGTGACCATCGTCGGCCAGACCATGGCGGGCTCGGCCGACCTGATCCAGGCCCACTGGGGCACGCTGACCGCGCTCGCGCCCGCGGCGAAGGCCAACCAGTACGAGGTCGGACTCACCCCGGGCACCGACGTGGCCGCCTACAACGCCGCCGTCAGGGCCGCCGATCCGGGGCTCCGCCCGGTGGCGAAGTCGGCCTCGGACTCGTCCACGGTGACCGTGGTCGGCTCGGCCACGCTGCTCACCGTGCTGCTCGGCACGGTGGCCGCGCTGGGCGTGTTCAACACCGTGGTGCTCAACACCCGCGAGCGCCGCCGCGACCTGGGCATGCTCAAGTCGATCGGGATGACGCCGCGCCAGGTGACGGTGATGACCGTGACGTCCATGGCGGCGCTGGGCGCGGCCGGCGGGCTGCTCGGGCTGCCGATCGGGGCGGCGGCGCACCGGCTGATCGTCCCGGCGATGGCCGAAGGCGCCGGCGTCGTGCTGCCCCCGGCCATGATCGACGTCTGGGACGCGCCGACGCTGGCCCTGCTCGCACCGTCCGGCGTGGTGATCGCGGTGCTCGGCGCGCTCGTCCCGGCCCGCGCGGCGGTCAGGCTCACCATCGCCGCCGTCCTGCACAACGAGTGACGGGCGGCGGCGGGCTACAGCCAGTCCCGCCGCTTGAACACCATGTAGAGGATCAGGCAGACGGCCGCCATCAGCACGATCGCGAACGGGTAGCCGAACGCCCAGTGCGTCTCCGGCATGTGGTCGAAGTTCATCCCGTAGATCGTGCCGACCAGCGTGGGCGCGAACAGGATGGCGGCCCAGGCGGAGATCTTCTTGACCTCCTCGCCCTGCTGGATGCTGGCCTGGGTCATCCTGGCCATCTCGTCGTTCTGCGCCTGCGTGACCAGTGTGGAGTTGACGATCAGGATGTTCTGCAGCATCTGGCGGAAGGAGGAGATGCGCTCGGTGACCGTGATCGCGTGGTCGGCCACGTCGCGCAGGTAGCTCTGCAGCTCGTCGTTGACGCCGTACTTGGCGGCCCCGGCGATGAAGCCGTTGATCATGCCGACCAGCGGCGCGGTGGCCCGCTGGAACTCGATGACCTCGCCCGACAGCTCGTAGACGCGCCGCGACACCGACGGGTCGCCGCTGAACACCTCGGCCTCGATCTCCTCGATGTCCTTCTGCAGCCCGGCCACCACCGGCGCGTACCCGTCGACGACGGCGTCGAGTATCGCGTACAGCACCGCCTGCGGGCCCTGGCGCAGCAGCTCCGGGTCGGACTCCATGCGCTTGCGCACCGCGTGCAGGTCGGGCGCCTCCGCGTGCCGGACGGTGATCACGAAGTCGGGCCCGATGAAGACGTGCACCTCGCCGAAGGCGACCTCCTCGACGTCGTCGAGGTAGCGGGCGGCGCGCAGCACCACGAACAGCGTGTCGTCGTAGCGGTCGGCCTTGGGCCGCTGCGAGCCGACGATGGCGTCCTCCAGCGCCAGCTCGTGCAGCTCGAACTCCTCGGCGAGCTTGACCAGCTCCCACTCCTTGGGCCGGTACAGGCCGATCCAGGCCATGCTGCCCGGCTCGTGCTTGAGCCGGTCGAACGCGTCGGCCAGCGATCCCGGGTTGTCGACGCGTTCGCCGTCCTGGTAGATCGCGTTGTCGATGACGGTCGGCCGGTAGGGGGCCTCCTCCTCGGCCGCCCTGGGATCCATGGAGTGTTCAGGAGCCTGCTCGCGGGTCTCTCCGCCGCGTCTGAGCCCCTTCACCCTGGCCATGCCACCTCCTGTGCGCTCCTATACGGGCTGGATGTTGTCGAGTTCCCGCACCGCCCGGTCCCTGATGGTCTTGCGCCACATCGGCGTCCAGCCGAACAGCAGCCCGTGCGGCCTGCCGAGCGCCATCCGCGACCAGCGCTTGAAGTCGAACTCGTCGTGATGGCGGACGATCAGCTCGTCGTCGAACCTGAACAGCGCGTCGATCCGGTTGACGACCTCGCGGCCGGTGCTGGAGAAGGTGTAGCGGGCGGTCCAGTGCGCGGTGCCGCTGAACTCGTCGGCGGCGATGTCCCCGATCTCGGCCAGCAGCCCGCTGCGGACGCCGAGCTGGAGCCGCCACATCGCCATCACCCTGTCGCGGCCTTCGACCTCCTGGAAGACGGGGTCGCCGAAGCTGACTTCCGGGTGGTAGCAGCGTTCCATGGCCGCGTAGTCCGCGCGGCTCAGAGCCTCGTAGAAGGCGCTAATCAGCGCCACGTGCCGATCGTTCACTCCACCATCAGATCATGGCCGCCCCATTGTCCCAGCACACGGCCCTCAACCAGGCGTCACCCAGATCCAGCCGGGCCAGCGCGGTGAGCTGGTGGGCGTACGGGTACGGAATGGTCGGAAAGTCGCTGCCGAGAACCACCTTCCCCGCCAGCCCGAAATCACGCAGGGCGGGCTTGAGCCGGGCCGGGAACGGCATGCCGCGCTCGCTGAAGTCGGTGAACGCCATCGTGGTGTCCAGCGCCACCCGCTCGTAGCGGCCGGCCAGGGCGAAGAACGCGTCGTACTCGGGCATGCCGAGATGCGCGATCACCGCGCGCAGCCGCGGATGCCCGCGCAGCACCTCGCCGATCGGCCCGGCGCCGACGTGCCCGCCGGGCACCGGGACCGAGCTGGCGTGCACCACCACCGGCAGCCCGGACTCGGCCAGCAGCCCCCAGACCTCCGCCAGCTCGGGGGCTCGCGGGTCGAAGCCACCCACCTGCAGATGCACCTTGAAGATCTTCGCGCCGCCGGCCAGCGCCGCGCGCACGTAGTCCGCCACCCCGGGCTCCGGGTAGAAGGTCGCCGAGGGGAGGCATTCCGGGGTCCGGCGGGCGAACTCCAGCGTCCAGGCGTTGAGATCGGCGGCCATGCCCGGTCTGTGGGCGTAGGCCAGCGCGGGAAAGGCCCGCACGCCCAGCTCGCGCAGCCGCGCCAGCCGGTCCTGCGGCGGCCAGGCGTACGCGATCTCCCACCCGCCGCCCATCAGCGGCCCGCCGTGGGTGAAGTGGTGCCAGACGCGGCGTTCCATCCGCTCGGGCAGGAAGTGCACGTGCAGGTCGATCAGGCCGGGCAACCCCAGGGCCCGCCACCATCCGGGAACCCCGGCGTCAGAATGTTGTTCTGTGACCACGGCCGAGACTTTACCCGGATAGGGTTTTTCCTCGATGGACAAGCTCTGGGCTCACCTGTTCGAGGTGCAACGTGACCCCGACCCCTGGGTCGTGCTGGTCTCCGCACTCGCCGCGTTCGCGATCGTCTCCTTCCGCATGCCCTGGCAGCTGTCCAGAGGCCTGATCACGATCGCCCACGAGGGCGGGCACGCGCTGGCGGCGCTGCTCACCCGTCGCAAGCTCGAAGGCATCCGCCTGCACTCCGACACCTCGGGCGTGACCCTGACCAGGGGCCGGCCGAACGGTCCCGGCATGGTGCTCACCGCGCTCGCCGGCTACCTGGCGCCGCCGCTGCTCGGGCTGGCCGGCGCGTGGCTGACCGAGCAGGGGCTGATCACGCTGCTGATGTGGAGCGTGCTGCTGTTCCTGGTGTGCATGCTGCTGCTCATCCGCAACGCCTACGGCGCGCTCATCCTGCTGGCCACCGGCGGCGCGGTGTTCGCCCTGTCGATGTACGCGCCCGACGACGTCCAGCAGATCGTGGCCCTGGTGGCGGTCTGGTTCCTGCTGTTCGGCGGCATCAGGCCGATCATCGAGCTGCAGCGCAAACGCCGCCGCCGCCAGGCGAGAGACTCCGACGCCGACCAGTTGGCCAGGATCACGTTTCTGCCCGGCGGCTTCTACGTGCTGTTCTTCCTGCTGGTGTCGGCGCTCTCGCTGGCGTACGGCGCGTACCTGATGAATCCGCTCGCCTGAGCCGTTCCTAGCCGAGCAGCTTGCGCGCGGCCTGCTCGATCTCGGTCTCCGAGAGCAGCACGTGGTCGGCGGCCGCGCCGAGCGGGATGAAGCTGTCGGCCGAGGTGACCCGGGCGATCGGCCCGGAGAAGCCGTTGTCGACCAGTTCGGCGATGATGCCCTCGGAGACGCCGCCGCTGTGCCTGGTCTCGTCGGCGATCAGGATCTTGCCGGTCAGCTCGGCCGACCTGAGCAGGTCCTCCACCGGCAGCGGCGACAGCCAGCGCAGGTCGAGCACGCGGCAGCCGTAGCCCTCCTGCGTCAACCGGACGGCCGCGCGCAGGCTCATGCGCAGCCCGTTGCCGAACGTCACGATCGTCAGATCGCGGCCGTCGCCGTAGGAGCGGGCCCGGCCGATCGGCACGTACGTCTCCCGCCAGCGCCCCGGCGGCGAGTACGACGCCAGCCACCCGCCGTCGCCCTCGTCGAACAGGTCGCGCGTGTGGTAGAGCGCGATCGGCTCCAGGAACACGCACACCGACCCGGCCGTCCGCGCCGCGGCCAGGCAGGTGCGCAGCATGGCCGACGCGTCGTCGGGCCGCGACGGCGAGGCGATCACCAGGCCGGGGATGTCGCGCAGCGCGGCCACCGCGTTGTCGTTGTGGAAGTGCCCGCCGAAGCCCTTCTGGTAGGCGTAGCCGGCCACCCGCACGACCATGCCGTTGGTGTAGGCGCCCCGGGAGAAGTACGACAGCGTGGCCGCCTCGCCGCGGATCTGGTCGAGCGCGTTGTGCAGGTAGGCCAGGTACTGGATCTCCGGCACCGGCAGCAGGTTCGACACGCCCGCGCCGAGCGCCAGCCCGAGCACGGTCTGCTCGTCGAGCAGCGTGTCGAAGACCCGGTTCGGGCCGAAGCGCTTCTGCAGGCCCCTGGTCACGCCGTAGACGCCGCCCTTCTTGGCCACGTCCTCGCCGAAGACCGTCATCTCCGGGTAGACGGTCAGCGCGTCGGCGAGCGTGCGGTTGATCGCCTGCGACAGCGTCATCGGCTTCTCGTTCTCGGGCAGCGCCCCGGCGAACGCCTTCTCGCGCTCGGCGGGACCGGCCGCCGTCGGGCTGATCCTGGCGATCAGGTCGGCCTGGCGCGGCGCGATCGGCTCCATGACCTCCTTGGCCGAACCGAGCCGCGGCCTGGTGGTGGTCTCCAGGGCCAGGCGCAGCACGTGTTCGCGGGCCGACTCGTAGGTCTTGAGCAGGTCGTCCGGCGTGATCAGGCCCGCCTCCACCAGCATCGCGGCGGTGCGCAGCAGCGGGTCGCGGGCGTAGTCGGCCCTGATCTCGCGCTGCGTGCGGTACGCCGACTCCACGTCGGAGCCCGCGTGGCCCATCAGCCGGACCATGTCGAGGTGCAGGAACGCGGGGGAGCGGCGCTCGCGCACGTGCCGGACGGCCGCCGTCGCCGTGTCGTAGGCGTCGGCCAGGTCGCAGCCGTCGGCCGCGAAGTACTCGATGCCGGGACGCCGCGCGGCGGCCGCCACCCACCCCTTGGGCGTGCGGACGCTGATGCCGATGCCGTTGTCCTCGCAGACGAACAGGATCGGCATCGCCTGACCCTGATGGGTGGCGTAGGCGGCGGTGTTGAACGCGGCCAGCGCCGAGGCGTGGTTGATCGAGGCGTCGCCGAAGCTGCACACCGTGATCGCGTCGTGCGGCCAAGCGCCGCTCGTCAGGCCCAGCGCCCGCGCCCGCTCGATGGCGAACGCGACGCCGACCGAGCGCGGCAGATGGCTGGCGATCGTCGAGGTCTGCGGGATGACGGCCAGGTCGGGATGGCCGAAGACCTTGTGCCGCCCGCCCGCGATCGGCTCTTCCGCCGAGGCGGACAGGCCCATGAGCACGTCGCGGATGCCCAGCTCGGGCAGCCGGCCGCCCTGCTCGGACCTGGTCAGGTAGAACGCGCCGGAGCGGTAGTGCAGCAGCGCCGGGTCGCTGGGCCGCAGGGCGGCGGCGACGGCCGCGTTGCCCTCGTGCCCGGCCGAGCCGATCGTGTAGTAGCCCTCGTCGCGTTCGCGCAGCCAGCGGGCGGCGATGTCGAGCAGCCTGCTGTCGAGCTGGCGCTGGAACAGGGCCAGGCACTGCTCACCGGTCAGCAGCGTGCCGTCGCGTACCGGCCGGCTCGGATCTCGGGCGGCGCCTGCCTTCAGCGTCGCAACCGTCTGGGTGAAATGAGTCTCAACTGTGTCGCGCGCCACAGGGTCGATTATGTCTTCCGTGAGGCTCCGCCGTCTGCCGGACCGGAGGTGACAAGTTATGGACCGGTCCGATTGGCGGCGATCTATAACCGTTTGTCAGCTTCTCAAACTTTCCCGTGAGACGGGACGTCTACTGAGATGACACACGTGGCACCCTCATGCCGCGTTGAACCACTGGGGTCTCCAAGGAGGAACCCGCATGTTACAACGCATCCGTGTCGCCGCCCTCGCCATCGTGCTGGGCGCCGGGGCCCTGGTCCTGGCACCCACCACCGCGACGGCGGCCCAGACTCCCACCATCTCCCCGGTGAGCATCAGCCCGAGCCCCCCGCTCGTCGTCTTCGACAGCCCGGTGACGGCCACGTTCACCTTCACCACGAAGGGCGCGACCACGGCCGAGCTGAACCTCGACCCGCCGGGGATCAGCGCACCCACCCCGCTCACCCCGCTCGACAAGAGCGTGAGCGGCGACGTGACGACGTGGAAGGCCACCAAGGCGTTCGAGGCCAAGGACGCCGGCAAGTGGACGTTCTTCGCCGTCGCCCACGGTTCCGGCGACGCCTCGACCAACGGCTCGTTCGACGTCGCCAAGGCGCTCGACACCTCGATCGGCAACTTCGGCGCCCGGCCCGACCTGGTGGACAAGGGCGACCTGATCCGGGTCTCCGGCCGGCTGCTGGCCGGCGGCGACGGCTATTCCGGGCAGACCGTCAAGATCACGTTCCGCGCCCGCGGCGCCGCCTCCTACAGCACCGTCACCACCGTGACCAGCGGCCGCGGCGGCTGGTTCGGCGCCCGCGTGCGCGCCGACGTGACCGGCTACTGGCGCGCCGAGTTCGCGGCCACCTCGGTGGCCAGGGGCTCGGTCAGCGACTCCGACCGGGTGGACGTCAGGTTCGGCGAGCGCGACAGCAGGATCGTGCGCTTCGACGCCTCGCCCGAGCCGGTGGACAAGGGCGCCAGGATCACGCTGTCGGGCAACCTGCTCGTCGAGGGCCGTGACGGCGTGCGCGGCCAGCGGGTGAGCATCTTCTTCAAGCCGGGCGGCGCGCACCGGTGGCAGTACGTCACCAGCACGTTCACCGGCCGCCACGGCCGCTTCGCCACCTCCGTCACCGCCGAGACCTCCGGCTGGTGGCGGGCCTCGTACCGCGGCGCCCCCGGCGTCGACGGCACGAGCAGCGCCGCCGACTGGGTGCGCGTGGTGCTCCCGCCGCCACCGCCCCCCGAGAAGGCCGACACGCGGCTGATCAAGTTCAACGCCTACCCCGAGCCGGTCAAGCGCGGCAGGTACCTGAGGTTCTCCGGCAAGCTGCAGGTGGACGACGACGGTGTCTGGGCCGGCTACCGCGCCCAGGTCGCGTTGTTCTTCCGGCCGGCGGGCTCCAGCAAGTGGCAATTCGTCCGCACGACCTGGTCCAACGGCAGCGGCAAGCTGTACACGAAGGTCAAGGCCTGGAAGTCGGGGTCGTGGCGGTTCGAGTTCCGAGGTGACGAGGACACCCGCGGCGACGTCAGCCGCCGTGACTACGTCCGCGTGAAGCGGTAACCAACCACATCGCATGGTGAGGCCCGGGGCGCGACCGCACCCCGGGCCTCACCATGCCGCTAGTTGCCGGGCGCCGTCGCACCCAGGCTGAGGAGCATGCTCTTGATCTCGGCGATGCTGCCGTCGACAGCCGCGAACCGTTGGTCCATCTTGTCGAAGCGCTGGTCCATTGCTTCGAACCGCAGGTCCACCTTTTCGAACCGCTGCTCCACCGCGTCGAACCGCTGGTCGGTGTGCGCTTGCATCGCGTCGAACCGGTGGTCCACCGCTTCGAATCGCTGGTCCACCGCGTCGAACCGCTGGTCGGTGTGCGCTTGCATCGCGTCGAACCGCTTGTTGACCTCAGCGTGGACTTCGTCGAGCTTGTTCAGGATGTTCTCGGACACCTGATCGATGCGATGGTGCACCGTGTCGATGCGGTCGGCGAGTGTCAGCTTGGGCACGCCACTAAAGGTATTCGCTTCGAGGATGCAGACGCGCCGCTTCAGGTCACGGACATCCTCTTCCAGATCCAACATTGGCGAACTCCTTTCATCGGAGGGAAGGTGAAAGCATCGCGCCATCGGGAAAGTTACCCTCCGTGCCATCGTCGTCGCAGCCGGAAGCGAGAATGTCTCGGAAGTCCCGTTACTCCGCGCGCCGGAACTCCGCGATCCCCACCCACAGCAGCACGAATCCGATCGCCGCCACCACCCCCAGCTCCACCGGCACCGGCACCTGGTAGTCGAACCACCGCACGCCGGGGTTGAGCAGCGCGTCCACCTGCGCGGGCACGTCCAGGTGGTCGAACACCGCCTGGCGCATCGGGTCCACCGCGTACGTCATCGGGTTCACCACCGTCAGCACGCTCAGCCACGACGGCAGGTTGGCCAGCGGGAACATCGCCCCCGACAGGAACATCATCGGCATGATGGCCATCTGCATCAGCCCGAAGAACGTCTGCATGTTCTTCATCCGCGCCGCCAGCATCACGCCGAACGCGGTGATCGTGAAGGCCGCCAGGAACATCTCGGCCAGCAGCGTCACCATCAGGACCGGCGAGTAGGGCACGCCCACCAGCCCGGCCATGGCCAGGATGATCACGCCCTGCGCGGTGGCCACCAGCGCACCGCCCAGGCACTTGCCCACCACGATCGCGCCGCGCGAGACCGGCGCGACCAGCATCTCGCGCAGGAAGCCGAACTCGCGGTCCCAGACGATCGAGCCGGCCGAGAACATGCCGGTCATGATGACGGTCATCGAGATCATGCCGGGGTACATGAAGGTGCGGTAGTCGACGCCGGGGATCGCGCCCTGCACCAGCGACCCGAACCCGGTGCCCATGACGAACAGCCACAACACCGGCTGCATCAGCATCGACAACATGCGGGTGCGGTCGTTGACGAACCGCAGCATCTCCCGGTGCAGGACTATCTTGATCGCCCGCAGGTCGTGCCCGGCGCTGCGGGCGGGCACGCGCACGCTGATCGTCTCGGCGGAGGCCATCGCTACCGCCTCGCCAGGGTGCGCAGCCACGCGTTGCCGTCGGCGCCGGACTCGGCGTCGCGGATGGTGGAGCCGGTGTACGACATGAACACGTCGTCGAGTGACGGACGTGAGACGCTGACCGACTTGATCGGCAGCCCCAGCTCGGCGAACAGCCGCGGCACGAACTGCTCGCCGGAGGCCACCGCGAACGTCACCGCGCCCTCGTGCACGCGCGCCTCCAGCTCGAACCGCTCGGCCAGCGCCTTGATCGCGGCGTCGTCGTCGCCGGTCTGGATCTGCACCCGGTCCTTGCCGATGCTCGCCTTCAGCGCCTCTGGCGAGTCGATGACGACGATCTCACCGTGGTCGATGATCGCGATGCGGTCGCAGTACTCGGCCTCGTCCATGTAGTGAGTGGTCATGAAGATCGTGATGTCCTCGCCGCGGCGCAGCTCGTTGATGTAGCCCCAGATGGCCGCCCGGGTCTGCGGGTCGAGCCCGACCGTGGGCTCGTCCAGGAACAACACGCGCGGCGAGTGCAGCAGGCCGCGGGCGATCTCCAGGCGGCGTTTCATGCCGCCGGAGAACGTCATGACCTTGGCGTCCTTCCTGTCCCACAGCGCGACCATCTCCATCACCTGGCGGATGCGGTCGCCGACCACGCTCTTGGGCACGCCGTACAGCTCGGCGTGGAAGCGCAGGTTCTGCTCGGCGCTCAGGTAGCCGTCGAGCGTGGGGTCCTGGAAGACCAGGCCGATGTTGCGCCGCACCTCGTCGCGCTCGCGCACCACGTCGTGGCCGGCCACGGTGGCGCTGCCGCCGGTGGGGTTGGCCAGCGTGCAGAGCATGTTGATCGTGGTGGTCTTGCCGGCCCCGTTGGGGCCGAGGAAGCCGAACACCTCACCGGGCGCGACCTCGAAGCTCACCCCTTTGACCGCTTCGACCTTCCCGTACGCCTTGCGTAAATCGGTGACGGCCACCGCTGTCTCCGTGCCCATTCATTCCTCCGCGAGGATCTGGAAGACGGCTCTGCGTGTCTGTTTGATCAGGTTCTTGGCCGCGGCGACCTGGCGGTCGTCGGCCGTGCGCATCAGGTGCCCGAAGGCCTCGTTGAGCTGGGCCCACAGCAGGCGCACCTCGTGCCGGTCGGCGGGCACGGTGCGGGCCACCTCGTCCCAGGGGGCCGGGGCGCCGCGCTGCCGCCCGGCGTGCTCGCGGCCCTGCTCGGTCAGCCGGTACGTCCTGCTGCCGCCGGACTCGTCGCCGATCACCAGGCCCTCGTCCTCGAGCTGCTGCAGCGCCGGATAGACCGAGCCCGGGCTGGGCCGCCAGACGCCGGCGCTGCGCTCCTCGATGTCCTGGATCATCTGGTAGCCGTTCTTGGCCTGCTCGGCGAGCAGCGCCAGCAGGGCCGCCCGGACGTCGCCGCGCCGCACCTTCGGCCCGGCCATCGCCCAGTGCGCCCCCTGGTCGAACCCGGGACCGAACGCCGGGACCGGCGGCGGGAAGGCATGCGGAGGGGGCGCACTGGGC
>NZ_JABCPZ010000267.1 GCF_013283785.1 Nonomuraea antri | reverse complement strand
GCCCGGCCCGACCCGGGATCGCCGGGTGAGGTCGCGCCGGTTCCGGTAGTGCCGCCGCGAACGTCCGCTCCCGGGCGGAGCGGGACGCCCGAGGGGTGACACCCGGTTCGTGCTGATCGGGGGCTTCCGTCCCCGATCAGCACCACGAGCCGCTAGGCCAGCGTCTCCCACCAGCCGTCCACCGAGGGCGGCGTGGCGGCGTCGATCGCCTCGCCGGGACGCGGCACGACGATCTTCACGTCACGGGCCTTCGCCTCGCGCCACAGCCGCTCCACCGGCTCCGCCCACGGGTGCAGCGCCAGCGTGAACGTCGCCCAGTGCACCGGAAGCAGCAGCTTGCCGCCCAGATCCAGGTGCGCGTTGACCGCTTCCTCCGGGTTCATGTGGATGTCCGGCCAGGCCGGGCTGTAGGCGCCGACCGGCATCAACGTCAGGTCGAACGGGCCGTGCTGGGCGCCGATGCCCCGGTAGCCCTCGAAGTAGCCGGAGTCGCCGGCGTAGAAGACCCGCTTGTTCTCCCCGGCCACCACCCACGAACCCCACAGCGTGTCGTTGCGGGTGAACGCGCGGCCGGAGAAGTGCCGCGCCGCCGTGGCGACGAAACGCAGGCCGGCGACGATGGCCTCCTCGTCCCAGTCGAGCTCGATGATCCGGTACGCGGGCACCCCCCACCGCTCCAGGTGCGCGCCGATGCCCAGCGGCACCAGGAACGGGGCCCTCTGGGTTCTGGTCAGCGCCTTGACGGTGAACAGGTCCAGGTGGTCGTAGTGGTCGTGGGAGATGGCGATCGCGTCGACCTGGGGCAGCTCCGCCAGCTGGACCGGCACCGGATGGTGACGCTTGGGCCCGACCAGCTGCGACGGTGACGGCCGCTTGCTCCACACCGGGTCGAACAGCACCCGGCGGCCCTCGATCTCCACCAGCGTGGAGGCGTGGCCGTACCAGACCGCGCGCAGGCCGGCGGTCGGGGCGGGCCCCGACAGCGGGACGCGCAACGGCACCAGACCGCCAGGACGGCGCTGGTCGCGGTCCTTGGTCAGCTCGCCCAGCAGGCCGACCGGCGGCGCGGTCATCATGGCGGTCGACTCGGGCATCGAATTGAAGAACGTGCCGTCCTTGAACTGCGGCGAGCGCCGCATCCTGGCCACCCGGTCGGGGCCCGAGGTCAACGGGCGCACGCCCAGCTCGGCGGGCACCTCGCGCAGCGCCCACCCGGCCGCCGCCAGAGCCGCCCCGCCCGCGAGAATCCGACGTGCCGTCCGCAGTCCTGCCATCGCCACACACTCCCCTGCAACTCTGTCCCATCCCGCTCAACCCTGCGGGAGGCCCCGGTGTTCCTGCTCTCTTTCTACGATATATCGCGATAGATCACGTCGTGGGATCGCTCGTCGAGGGTGAGTTCAGGTACGTCACCCGACCGGCGACCTCTTCCGGTCCGACGAACCTACCGGTCGTGGCGCCGTCCGTGTCCCAGGTCGAGGCCGTGCGGGACGGACGGGTCAGCGGGCGTCGCGGCGTTCGCGTTCCGGGTACGGCCAGGGGTTGGGACGGCAGCGGCCCAGCGACTTGGACTGCTGCGCCATCACCGGAGCCGGCCGCCCCGAGCCCGGGCAGGAGGCGTGCCGGTGACCCAGCCCGTGACCGACCTCGTGGCTGATCAGGTATTCGCGGTAGGCCGCCAGATCGCCCTCGTACTGCGGCACCCCCGTCGCCCAGCGCAACGCGTTGATCACCGATCGGCGGCCGTTCCAGCACGACAGGTCGCCCCCGGTGCGCAGCGGCCGGCACTCGCGGTCCGTCGTCGCCGGGCTGGACAGCGCCACCCGCACCCGCACCGGGCCGTGGTCGACCCGGCGGAAGGGGGCCCAGCCGCGCGGGTCGTTCAGGGTGCGGTGCACGTCGGCGGCGAACTCCTCGGCGTCGAACGGCAGGCCGTCCTCGACCTCGACCAGGTAGCGGATCGCCGTCTCACCCCGGCCGGGACGGGCGGCCGCGTGCCCGCCGACCACGGCGTACCTGCCGGAGGCCGCATGAGGGACCCGGACCTCGGCCCCGATCCGGTACGAGCGGGTCCGATCCGGCGCGACCGCGCCCGCACCACCGGGTTCACCCGATCCGCCGGGTGGCCGCGGCGTGGCCGCCGACGTGACGGGACGCGACGGGGTGGGCGACGGATACTCTCGCGGACCGGAGGCGCAGGCGGCACCGCAGGTCGCGGCGCAGGCGGTGGCCAGGAACAGCAGGACGAGGCGTGGAAAAGGCGACATGCTGTCTCCCCGCTGGGTCGATCGGCGGGGAGATTTCCGATCATACGAGCAGCATTCACACCATCCGGGCCCGGGGGTACCTACCTGCGGAATCTCCGCCCGGCCCCACGAATGGGGGAGTCCGGCCGGTCAGGGAGCCGGCGGCGCGTACGGGGAGATGTCCAGCGGCGGCTCCTCGCCCAGGGCGAGCGCGGCCGCGATCTCGCCGGTGAGCGGCCCGGCCGTCAGCCCGTACGCGCTCAGCCCGGTGGCCACCACCACCCGGTCGGTGAGCCGCCCGATGAGCGCGGGCCCCGGCGCGTTGACCGGACGCAGCCCGACCCTGGTCTCGGCCACCGTCGCCCCGAACAGGCCGGGCGCCAGCCGCAGCCCCGACTCGATCACCTCGTCCAGGCCGCCCATGGTGACGCGGGCGGCGAAGCCGACGTCCTCGACGGTCGCGCCGATCACCACCCGCGAGTCGGGGAAGCCCAGCAGGTACGGCCCCGACCCGGGCAGGACGATCGGCCACCACGCGGTGTCGACGCCCTCCATCGTGACGTGCAGGATCTGGCCGCGCCGCGGGAACACCGGCAGTTCGACGCCCAGCGGCCGGCACACCTCGCCCGTCCAGGCCCCGGCGGCCACGATCACCATGTCGGCCTCGAGCGGCGTCCCGCCGGTGGCGGCGGGCGCGTTCCTGATGGCCCGCGTGACGGGCGGCTCGCCAGGCGCGGCGGGGCCGGCGTGGCCGGCGGGTGCGGCCTGCCGCCACGAGGTGGTCTCCCCGCTGACAGCCCCGGAGCCTCCCGCCCCGTCCTGGGCGCTATGCGCGGCGGCGGCGGGCGGTGCGGGCGGTGCGGGCGCGGTCGGCGCCTCGTCGCCGAGCGGGTGGAGCAGCACCTGCCCGTCCTCCGTCAGCGTCGCCGCCCCCGTGAGGACCCGCGCCCCGCGCGCCATCGCCGCCCGCAGCAGCGCATCGCGCACCGATCGCCCGTCCACCCGCGCCGCGCCGGGCACCAGCAGCGCGCTCAGGTCGTCGGACAGCGGCGGGAACAGCTCGGACGGCGTCATCACGTCCGAGACGTCGCCCATTTCCGGCGCGTCCGGACGGCGGCGCGCCAGCAGCGTGCGCACCGGCTCCAGCTCGGCCGGGTCCTCGGCCACCAGCAGCGCGCCCACCTTGGCGTACCCGATGTCCTCGCCCAGCGATTCCACGAGCCCCGGATAGCGCCGCGCGCCCTCACGGGTCAGGCGGTACCAGTCGTCGTCCTCGGGATGGTCCACCCACGGGCAGACGATGCCCGCGCCCGCCTGGGTCGCCTCGCCCTGGTAGCCGCCGTTCACCACGGTCACCGACGCGTCGCGGCCGCTCAGCCGGTACGCCGCGGCGGCTCCGACGATCCCGCTCCCGATCACTACTACGCGCATGAACCCAATGATCGCAGCAGGGGTGACCTCGGCCGATGCCCGGATCCCGGTATCGCCGGCCGAGGCCGTGGCGGCGACCTGGCACGGGTCACGTTCGAGGCCGCGGGAGCGGGGAAGTAGGCGCCGGATGCGGCACACCACACGTTCCGGGAGAGGGAGCGGCCCCCACCGTCCACGGGCACGTCCACGCCTGGCGGCTCAGTCCCGGCGAGGGCGGTGAGCGCGGCCCATGACCCCCTCCGTCATCAGGATCGCCCTGCCCTGGGCCGTCCAGGCGGCCGCCTCGGACGGGACCACCGTCTGGTGCGCCGGCGACGGCCACCTGCGCGTCCACACCGCGTCGGGCACGTTCGTGGCCGACGGCGCCGTCCCCGCCGGGCTGCGGTCGCTGGCCGCCGTGCCCGGCACTGTCCCCGTCACGGCGGGCGTGCCGGGCACGCTCACCGGCACGGTCGTCGTCCCCAGAAGCCTGGCCGACCCGCCGCCCGCCGAGGCCGACTCCCTGTCCGGGACGCTCGCGGGAGCGGACGGCGAACACGTCCACTGGCTGGCCGCCGCCTGCGGAACGCCACTCGCCAAGGTGCCCTTCCGGGGGCGGGTCCAGTCGGGCTGCGGCGAGATTTGGGCCGTCGGCGACGGCGGCGCACGCAGACTCGTCGCACCGGGACGGCTCGGCGACCTCGTGGACCTGCCCGGACTCGACCGGTGCGCGATCGACGGACGCCGCCTGTGGTGGACCTCCCGCCACGACACCCTGCTCCGCGGCGGCCCTCGAACCGTCGACCTCGACCAGCCCAAACGCGTCCCACGAGAGCGCGCCACTGGTCGCCGCCGCAGACCCGCCGCGGGAAATACCGACGTGACAGCGCGGAAAGGGGCGCGGCGGGCGGACCGCGGCGCGATGACCGTGTGCGCCGGCTCCTTATGGATCAGCGTCCCTGACGGTCTGGTCCGCGTCTCGGCCTGGTCGGGCGAACCCCGGCGCCGGTTGAAGGTCCCCGCGGGGCCGGTGCCGTTCCTGGTCTGCGCGAACGGCGTCCTGGTGGGTGGCGGCGCCCGCGAACTGTTCGTCCTGAACCCCCTGGCCACGCGCACCACCAGACTGCGTCTGGACGCCCCGCTCGCCCACCTGGTCCCGGCCGGCAAACACGTCTGGGCCTTTCCCGCGAACCGACCAGAAGCCCTGATCATCCCGGTATGACCAAATTTATGTGAGGCCGTGTCCGGCGCGTGTGCGGAAAGGAACGTGTCCGGATCGGATCGCATCCGCCCGGAAACTCTCTCGTCATGAGGGTGAAATCCGTTTCGCCCTTGTCTGCCCCAACCGATTGGCTCTAGCCTGCGCATCTGTCGATCCGTGGTGAGGGAGACTGTGTGCTGGGCCGGCGAAACCATCAAGGCAAGTTCGCTGAAGACTATGTTCGGGTGCTCGCTTCGGCCGCCGGTCTCCTCGTTTACCAGGACGACCTCGACCACGACGGTGTCGACCTGGGCTTCCGCCATCCGGGAAGGGCGGGCTACATTTCCTCGCCCGCTATCGAGGTGCAGATCCAGTCGTGGTCGGCGCCGTTGTGCAAGGGGCCCGATCTGCACTTTCGCGGGCTGAACGAGGTGCAGTACAACAAGCTCGTCGATGGCCCGTTTCTCGTTCCGCGCTATCTGTTCCTTGTGGTCGTTTCGCCGGAAATTGGGCGTTATGCACGAGTTGACACCGAAGGTCTGACGTTGAGCCGGCTCTGTTACTACCGCGGATTCGAGGGCGAGCCGCCTATCGCCTCTCCCAGTACGCAACGACACCCTGCCATTCAGGTGCCTTTAGGGAACGTTCTCACGGTTCGCGCGTTACGTGAGCTCGTCGGCGCGCCCGCGGAGTCGCTCGCGTGATCCGGAGCGTGTCGGTCTCCGACATCCGCAGCTACCTCGCTGCCACCGGCTGGGCCCGTCAGCCGGACGAATGGCGGGGCGCGACCGTCTGGGTGCACGAGGACGACCACGAGATCCTGGTGCCCGGGTCGGATGACCTGGCCGACGGGCCGCGGCGGCGCAGAGAGATCCTTTCGCTGCTGGCGAGGGTGGAGGGCCGTCCCAGCGAGGACGTCGCCGCCGACATCAGCGCGCCCATGGCGGACGTCCACTGGTATCGCGCCCCCATCGTTCCCATGGACGGAGAGTTCGGGCTGCTCGACGCGGTCACCGCCGTCAACAGCGCCCAGGCCGTGCTGAGCGCGGCGGCGCGAGCCGCACTGAGCGGACCCCGGCCGGTGTTCGACGGCACGCCGCCCAGAGCAGTTCGTGATCTGCTCGCCCGCGCTTGGATCGGTCCCATCGTGCCGTCAGGGAACGTGCTCTCCGTCCGTGTCCCCGTGGACGGCGATCGCGCCGACGGCGTTCCGCCGGCCCGCCGCGCGCTCCTCCTGCTCCAGCGCGCCACCCTGCTCCTGCGCGAAGCCGCCGCCGAGGTGCACCGGGGCGGAGACATCAGCGTCTTCGACGACCTGGTCAGGGAAGGGGTGTCCGCCGACCTCTGCGTCGCGCTCGCACGATTCGCCGGCCCCGATCCGGGAACCCGGTTCGAGGTCGGCTTCCGCTGGGCCAGGGGACTGCCTTCCGAGGTGCCGGCCCGGACGGTGGTCTTCGAGGCCGAGACGGGAATGCTGCTGCGCCGCGTCGCACACCGGCTGCGGCGCCTGCACCGCGAAAGCGCTTCCGTCACGGGCCGCATCGGCATGCTCTTCGACAACGGCGGCGGGGATCGATTCCGCGTCCACGTCCGCGGCGAGATGTCGATCGGAGACGGCGAGCCGCGCAGCGCGATCTGGGTGCGCCTGCCCGGCGAAGCGGCCTACGACCTGGCCGTCGAGGCGCACAGGAACCGCACGCCGGTACGTGCCGACGGAACACTCACGGCCGTTCAGGGCCGGTTCGAACTGATAGCGACCAACTTCAGCACAGTGGTGAACGACCGATCCGAGGAGAGCTGAACATGGAGAACTTCGCCTTCGGAACGCGGGAGCGGGCTCTGCTCCTGGGTTTGATGACGCTCGGCGGATCAGCGTCCAATCCCGGGCTCCGGGACCACATCGGGGACGCGCTCGATGGCGAGCCCCGGCGCCGCATGAACAAGCTCGGTCTCGTCACCAGCGAGAAGGCGGGCCGGGCCTACCAGCACACGCTCACCGAAGACGGCTGGGCCTGGTGCGTGGTGGAACTGGCGGGCACGGCGCCGGAACGCGGAGGATCGCTGGGCCGAACCCTTTACGGCGTCCTCGGAGTGATCAAGGGCTACCTGGACGCGGCGGATCTCAGTCTCGCCGAATTCGTCGTCAAGGCCCGCGAGGCCGGCGGCGCCGCGCCGGAGGATCTGACCGGGGCGGTTCGCGACGCCTACTGGAAGCTGGCCCGCGAACCCCAGGAGTGGGTGCTCCTGACCCGCTTGCGCGCGCACCTGGGCGGCGCCGCTCGCGACGACGTCGACGAGGCGCTGCGGCACCTGGAACGGATGCCGGACGTTCACCTGGCCCCGGAGGCGGACCAGAAGACGCTGACCGACGAGGACAGGGATGCCGCCGTCCTCGTGGGTGGTGTGAGCAAGCATCTGCTGGCGATCGAGGCCCGATGAACGAGACCGAGGAACGCGCACTGCACGCGATCTCCAGGGTGCTCAACTGGGCGACCACCGCCGAGCACGCGTGGAACCCGCCTCCCTTCCACGTCGGCGGCATGCACGCGCGGGCGGAGCAGCTGATCCTCGACGGGATCGACGAGGCGTCCGAGAACTCCACGACCAGTCCGCTCGGCGTGGTGATCCAGGGAGAAGGAGGCGCGGGGAAGACGCACCTCCTCGGCTGGGTCAGAGAGCAGATCGCGCGGGTGGGCGGCTACTTCTTCCTCGTCGACTTCAGCGCGGGAGAGGACTTCTGGCGCAGGACCACCAGCGCGATGGTCGAGGACCTGGGCCGGTCGACGGGAGGGCCGGACGCGCCGAGCCAGGCGATGGTGGCGGTGCGCGCGCTGGCGGCTCTCGCCGGAGTGTCCGACCGGATCAGCGCGGCCGGCGAGCGTGAGACGGGCATCACCCGCGAAGACCTCGATGCCCTGGTGCACGGCCTGGTGACCAGGAACCGGCAGCTCCTGCGGTGCCGGGACACCATCCGGGCGCTCGCGCTCTACGCCGCCGCCTCAGGCCCGGCCCTCGACGTCGCCCACGACCACCTGATGTCGACCGAGGAGGCCGAGGAAGGCGATCGCAAGGCGTGGGGCATGAGCCGGGGGGTCAAGGAGCCGCACGACATCGCCGTCGAACTGTCGATGATCCTCGCGCTGACCGGACCCAGCGTGATCGCGGTGGACCAGATCGACGCGATACTCGAACACTCCCGCAGGACCGCCGACCCTGATCCCGGCGCGGCGCCGCCCGGGACGGAACCGCGCAAGGATCTCATCGACGAGATCGCGGCCGGTCTCATGGCTCTGGTGCACGCCACCCAGCGAACGCTCTGCCTGGTCGCCTGCCTTCCCTCGTCGTGGAATCTGATCGGGAAGCGCGCCATCGGGACGGTGCAGGACAGGTTCCGGCCGTCCCTGATCCTCACCACGATCGACAGCGCGGACATCGCCCGCACCATGGTCGAGCGAAGGTTCGCCGTGGCCTTCGCGAACGCGGGCTTCACCCCGCCCAGCCCCGTCTGGCCGGTCGCCGCCACCGCGTTCGCCACCGCGCCGGGTCTCACTCCGAGAACGCTGCTCCGGGTCGTCAGCGCGCACGTCTCGGCCTGCCGGGCGGAAGGCGGCGTACGTCCGCTGGAACGTTTCGATCGAGAAGAACAGAGCCCCGCGCCCCCGCTCCGCACCGAGCCCTCGCGCCGCACCGAGCCTCCGCGTCGCACCGCGCCCGCCCCCGCTGCTCCGCACATCAGCCTCGCCCGGCTCGACGCGTGCTTCGCCGATCTGCGGGGACGCGCGGATGTGTCGAACGCGTTCGACCCCGAGCACGAGGACGAACTCGCCCCCGCCCTGCTCGCCGCGGGACTGCACGCCTGGATCAAGGAACAGGGCAAGGCGGGCGACGCCTTCTCCGTCGACCCGCCGCCGGGCCACCGGCCCACCCTGCACGCCAGACTGCGGCAGGCGCTGGACCCCGATTCCGAGGAACAACGCCACTGGACGTTCCGGATGATCGCGGCCCCGCACCACAGAGCGGCGCTCAAACGGCTGAACGACGGCATGACGGCGTCCGGACTGGCCCCGGAGACACCCGACCGGCATTTCATCGTCCTGCGGAATTCCAGCTGGTCCGACGGGCCGACCACACAGGCCCGCCTGCGGCAGCTCAAGGACTGGGGCGGTAGATCACTCACCGTTCACGGGGACGACCTGCGCGTTTTCGAGGCGCTGCGCCAGATGGCGGCCGACGCAGACCCGGCGTTCGAAACCTGGCTGCGTGCTCGCCGTCCCGCGAGCGGCACCGAGCTGTTCAGCGGACTCCTCAGCGTGCTGACGATCTCCGTTCCGTCACCGCCCCAGCCGTCGAGCGGCGAATCGCGACCTGCGCCGAAGCCCGCTCCGGAACCCGCGCACCGCCGCACCGCGGGCATCCCGGTCGGCAGACGGCTGGACACCGGCGCCGACCTCGAACTGAACCTCAGCACCCTGACGCGCCACACGGCCGTCTTCGCCGGATCCGGGTCAGGCAAGACCGTGTTCCTGCGGCGGCTCATCGAAGAGTGCGCGCTGCACGGGGTGTCCTCCATCGTGCTCGACTCCAACAACGACCTCGCCCGGCTGGGCGATCCCTGGCCCAGCGTGCCTCCGGAATGGAGCGCCGACGACAAGGACAAGGCGGCACGCTACTTCGCCGAGACCGAGGTCGTGATCTGGACCCCGGGCCGGTCCCGTGGCCGGCCGCTGGTCTTCCAGCCGCTCCCCGACTTCGCCGCGGTCCTCGACGACCGCGACGAACTGAACTCCGCGCTCGGCATGGCCGTCGAAGCGCTGGCCACCCGCGCCAACGTCGACGGCGCGAGCGCCAAGGCCCAGAAGGGGAAGGCCATCCTCCGCCAGGCGCTGGAACACTTCGCGCGCAGGGGCGGCGGCGACTTCACCGCATTCCTCGGCCTGCTCGCCGCACTCCCGCTGGAGGTGAGCCAGATCGACCGCGCCGACCAGATCGCCGCCGAACTGGGGCAACTCCTCACCGCCGCGACGATCAACGACCCGCTCTTCGCCGGACGCGGCGAACCGGCCGACCCCCAGCAGTTGCTCACCCCGTCCTCGGGCAAGCGGGCGCGCGTCTCCGTCATCAGCTTCATCGGCCTCAACGATGACGCGAGGCCGGGATTCGTCAATCAGCTCCAGATGGCGCTCTTCTCCTGGATCAAGCGAAACCCGGCCTGCGGTCGTGCGCTGAACGGCCTCTACGTCATGGACGAGGCGCAGGCACTCGTCCCGGCGTCACCCAAGACCGAGGCACTGGCCAGCACGCTGACCCTGGCCTCGCAGGCGCGCAAGTACGGACTCGGGCTCGTCTTCGCCACCCAGACGCCCCGGGGGCTCCACAACCACATCGCCGGGAACGCCACCACCCAGTTCATCGGGAGAATGAACAGCCCGACCCAGATCACGGTGGTCCAAGGGCTCGCCAGGGCCCGCGGCGGCCGGGCCGACCGGGTCGGAAGGCTGGAGACCGGACAGTTCTACGCCGCCACGGACGGCATCTCCGAGGTGCTCATCCGCGCCCCGCAGTGCCTGAGCCACCATCCGGCGGATCCGCTCACCGAACAGGAGATCATCGACCGTGCGTCCGCCTGAGCGCCGTCACGACGTGCCGCGGACGTGACCGTCCCGCGGTCAGCCGGCCGTCATTCCGGGTGCCGGCTGTCACTCCGGGTGGCGGCCGAGCAGCCGGTCGAGGCTGCGGCGGTCGCGCTTGGTGGGGCGGCCGGCGCCGCGGTCGCGGACGGCCACCGGCGCGGTCTCCTCGCGCGGCGGCGGCGGAGGGCTCTTGTCGACGTAGCATTCCGCGGCCACGGCGGCGCCGACGCGCTTGGTGATGACTCGGGCGACGATCACGATGTGCTCGCGTCCCTCGTGTCGCAGCCGGACCTCGTCGCCGGCCCGCACGGCGTGCGCGGGCTTGACCCGCACCCCGTTGACCCGGACGTGACCGCCCCGGCAGGCGTCGGACGCGATCGAACGGGTCTTGGTGAGCCGCACCGACCAGATCCAGCTGTCCACCCGCGCACTCGCCTGTTCACCCGCCACCCCGACACTGTACTGAGATCGTTCCCGGTCCGGGGTCGCCGGTGACGGCCGCCGCCGCTACGGGGTGCGGCGGGCGCCGGTGACCTTGGCGGCAGGGAGGCGGCCGGCTCTGGAGGTGCCCGTCAGGGTGTCGCCGTCGATCGTCACGGCGAAGGTCAGGTTCAGCCGCATGGGCCTGGTGATGGACTGCTTCCAGGTGAGCCGGTCGCCGTCGAGCACGACGTCGCCGAGCTGGGCCTCCTCGCCCGCGCCGGACGCGGTCCCGGCCAGCGCGCCGTGCTCACGGCGGAACTCGGTCACGGCCGTGATCTCGCCGATGGGGGTGGACATGGTCAGGTCCCGGGTGCCTTCGACGGTCATGCTGCTCCCTCCTCGTGTGCCGGGTCAGAATCGGGCGGGTACCTGGCCCTGGTTCCGCCAGACGGTGCCGCGGCGTTCGTGCGCGAACAGCTCTTCGACGGCGTGCGCGACGCGCGGGCCGAGCTCGCGTTCCAGCAGGTACAGGGCCAGGTCGAGGCCGGACGTGACGCCGGCGCCGGTGACGAGGTCGCCGTCGTCGACCACCCGGGCGCGCACCGCGTGGACGCCGGTCGCGTCGAGCAGGTCCAGGCCCAGGTGGTGGGTGGTGGCGTGGCGCCCCTCCAGCAGGCCGGCCATGGCCAGGACGAGCGAGCCGCCGCACACTGCGGTGACGGTTATGTCTGGGTTGTTCATTGCGGCCTTCAGCAACGCGGGCAGTTCGGTGGCCAGGGTGCGGCCCAGCAGGACCGGGATGGAGTCGTCCTCGGGTGCCGGGTCCTGTGCTGGGGTGGCGTCTGTGTCCTCGTCGTGGTCGGAGGTCGCCCCGGGGGAATCGATTCGGCCCGCGGCGCCGGGTACCAGGATCAGGCCGGGGCGTCCGGGATCGAGTGCGGCGGTGGCCCGCAGCGCCAGCCCGCCGACGCCGCCGACCACCTCGCGCGGGCCCTCGGCGGAGACCAGCTCCACGGTCACCGCGCCCGGGCAGGCGGTGCCGCCCGCGCTCAGCACCTCGAAGGGGGCGATGACGTCGAGCGGGTCGAAACCGTCGAACAAGACGATCTGAGCATGCATGACGGGGTCTTTCACGGCGCGGTCCTTCGTTGCTCGGGGAGCGTGGACGGTGCTGGGGTGTTCCTCGAACGTAGTGGGCCGCCGCCCCGCCTCCCAGTGGCGAAAATGACACCGTTCAACGGGATAGTGACAGCCTGGCGTGAAGGGGCGTTGAGCTGCGGAGAGGTGAGGGCGAGAGGAGTGGCCGCCGTCCTGCGGGGCGGTATGTTCTGGCCATGCACACCGTCGCCGTCCTCGCGCTGGACCAGGTGATCCCGTTCGACCTGGGTACCCCGATCGAGGTCTTCGGCCGCACCCGGCTCCCCGGCGGACGTCCCGGCTACCGGGTCCGCGTCTGCGCCGAACGGCCGGAGATCGACGCCGGCGCCTACACCCTGCGCGCGCCCTGGGGGCTCGACGGGCTCAAGGGCGCCGACACGATCATCGTGCCCGGCACCGCCACCCCGGAGGCCCCGCCCAGCCCGGACGTCCGCGCCGCGCTGCGCGCCGCCGCCGCGGACGGCACGCGCATCGCGTCCATCTGCTCGGGCACCTTCCCCCTGGCCGCCACCGGTCTCCTGGACGGACTGCGGGCCACCACCCACTGGGCCGCCGCCGGCCTGCTGGCCGCCACCTATCCGGACGTCGACGTCGACCCGGACGTCCTGTATGTCGACAACGGGCAGATCCTCACCTCGGCCGGCGCCGCCGCAGGCCTGGATTTGTGCCTGCACCTGATCCGCCGCGACTACGGCTCCGCCGTGGCCGCCGACGCCGCCCGCCTGTCCGTCATGCCGCTCGAACGCGAGGGCGGGCAGGCGCAGTTCATCGTCCCCGACCACCCGCCCACGCCCCAGGGCTCCGCCCTGGAACCCCTGCTCACCTGGCTCCAGGACGACCTCGGCCGCGACCTCACCCTCGCCGACATCGCCGCCAGGGCCGGGACCAGCACCCGCACGCTGATCCGCCGCTTTCGCGAACAGACCGGCGACACCCCGCTGCAGTGGCTGCACCGGGCCCGCATCCGCCGGTCACAACACCTGCTGGAGACCACGGACCACTCCATCGAGCGGATCGCGGCGCAGGTGGGATTCGGCTCGTCCACGGCCTTCCGCGACCGCTTCAAGCGCACGGTCGGCGTCAGCCCGCACACCTACCGCCGCTCCTTCAGCTGACCTGCGAAGGAGCGGGGATCCGTTCCGCGAGTGCCACCTGCGGACCGTCCCACGCGGTGCCGGACCGTCCCGTGCGGTGCCGGACCGTCCCGTGCGGTGCCGGACCGTCCCCGTGCGGTGCCGGCCGCGCCTGCTTTGTACTGGCCGCACTTGTTTGTGCCCGGCTGCGCCTGCTTTTGGGGCGGTCCGTCCGCGTGGTGCCGGGTCAGGCGTCGTCGGCCGCCCAGCCGTGCGTCTTCATCAGGCGGGCCGCCACGCGGGCGAACCGCTGCCGGTCGAGGACCGCGCCCTCGCGCCGGATGTCGTCCTCGTCCAGGACGAAGACGCGGTCGAGTCGCACGTACGACACGCGCCCGTCACGGCCCCACGGCCCGAGCTCCAGCCAGTCGGGCCCGTCATCGCCCTTGCTGGACAGCATCATGCCCAGCAGCCTGCGCCCGGTACGCCCGACGATCAGCAACGGACGGTCCTTGCCCCGCGCCGGGTCCTCCTCGTACGGCACCCACGCCCAGACGATCTCCCCAGGGTCGGCCAGGCCGTCGAGGTCGGGGGAGTAGGCCAGCATCGCGGCCCGGTCGACGGTGTGAATCTCGCGTACCGCACCCCGGGCAGGCCGAGGGTCCTCACCTAGATCACGCACTGTCGGAGCCTATGGTGACCTGCCTGGATAAATCCAGCCGTTCACCGGTTTCGCCGTTGATCGGGGATCGGCCGATTCGGGGTTGGGCGGTGGTGAGGAGGTGGCGCAGGGCCGTGGGGGTGTGACCGACGTGGCGGCGGATCGTCCGGGTCAGGTGGGCCTGGTCGGCGAACCCCAGCTCGGCGGCCAGCGCGGCCAGGCTCGGCGCGCCGTCCTCGATGCGGTCGAGCGCGCGGCCTACGCGGACGCGGTTGCGGTAGTGGGTGAGCGAGACGCCGAGCTCGCTGGTGAAGGCCCTGCTGAGCCGGTACGGCGACACCGCCAGCGACTCCGCCAGGGAGAGGAGGTCGCCAGCCGCCGGGTCATCGGCGGCGATGGCCTCGCGGGCGGCATCGACGAGGGCGAGAGGCGACGCG
>NZ_JABCPZ010000266.1 GCF_013283785.1 Nonomuraea antri | reverse complement strand
TGTTCCGGCTGCGTACGACGCCGGCTGCTCAGACGCTCCTGCACGCCGACTCTGACTGCTTCTGGCTCTCACTGCTCCCGGTTCTGCCTGCTCCACGCGCCCGCCGTTCGGGCCGCGCCACGCGGGCAGCACCGGTCGCTCCTGCGCGCCGGCTCTGGTTGCTTTGGCGCGCCCGCCGTTCCGGCCGCGTACGACGCGCAGGCTGCTCAGACGCTCATGTACGCCGGCTCTGATTGCTTCCAGTTCTGCCTGCTTCTACGCGCCCGCCGTTCCGGCCGCACCATGCGGGGCTGCTTCGATCGCTCCTGCGCGCCAGCTCTGATCGCTTCGGCGCGCCTGCTGTTCCGGCTGCGTACGACGCCGGCTGCTCAGACGCTCCTGCACGCCGACTCTGACTGCTTCTGGCTCTCACTGCTCCCGGTTCTGCCTGCTCCACGTGCCCGCCGTTCGGGCCGCGCCACGCGGGCTGCTCTGATCGCTCATGCGTGCCGGTTCTGAATGCTTCTACGCGTTCGATGTTCTGGCCGCACCATGTGGGCTGCTCTGGGCGTTCATACGCGCTGGTTCTGAATGCCTCTACGCGCGAGCGGTTCTGGCTGGCCCACGAGGGCTGTCGTGTTCGCCTCTACGCGCCGGTTCTGGCTGCGTCGACGCGCGGCGCGCCCTCTTGGACACGCTCACGCGCGCCGTTCTGGGCGCCTCAGCGCCGCCGGTTCGGGCCGCCTGCACGTGCGTGGCTTGGGAACCGTCCTCGTGAGTGGCGTGCCGAGCGGCCTTGTGGGCGGGTTCGGAGTGCGCCCGACGTGTGGGGTTCTGGGTGGCGTTGCGTATGCGTTCTGGTCGGTTGTGCGTGGGCGTTCCAGTCCTCTCCGCGCAGGTGTTGTGACCGCCTCTGTGCTGGTGGGATCCACGGGATGATTAGGTCAGGTCCTGGCGTTCTCATATACTGCGTGGGTTAGGGAGGGGAGTATCCCTTCGCGGCAGCCTCGTCATCACGGTGCAGCCCCGCTCCACGGGGCCCCCGGGGCTGCCGGTCCGCATGTTTGAGGCGGGCGGGAGAGACCTCCGGCAGTCCGTCGTGTTTGCCGGAGGGTAATAAACGTGACCGTACCCGTCTGGGCCTGGATCGCCGTCATCGGCGGACTCCTGGTCGTCCTTGCCGTTGACCTCTGGATTGTCGACCGTGGAGAAGCCCGAGAGTTCTCCATGCGGCAGGCCGGGTACTGGGTCACCTTCTACGTCGCGCTGGCAGCGGTGTTCGGCGTGGTGTTGTGGATCACGTTCGGCGGCGCGAAGGCGGGCGAGTTCTTCGCCGGCTACATCACCGAATACAGCCTGAGCGTCGACAACCTGTTCATCTTCTTCATCATCATGAGCAGGTTCGCCGTCCCGAAGGTCTATCAGCACAAGGTGCTGCTGGTCGGCATTCTCATGGCGCTGGTCATGCGCGGCGTGTTCATCGCGCTCGGCGCCGCCGCGCTCGAGCGGTTCAGCTGGCTGTTCTACGTCTTCGGCGCGTTCCTCGTCTACACCGCGATCAACCTGGTCAGGCACCGCGGCGATGAAGAGGAGTTCAACGAGAACGTCCTGCTCAGGTGGGTGCGCAAGGCGTTCCCCACCACCGAGGGCTACGTCGGCTCCAAGGTCACCGTCAAGATCGACGGCAGGCGCATGGTGACCCCCATGCTCATCGTCATGGTGGCCATCGGCAGCACCGACCTGCTGTTCGCGCTCGACTCGATCCCCGCCATTTTCGGGCTCACCAAGGACCCGTTCATCGTCTTCACCGCCAACGCGTTTGCCCTGATGGGCCTGCGTCAGCTTTACTTCCTGCTGGGTGGTCTCCTGCAGCGGTTGGTGTACATCAGCTACGGCTTGGCGTTCATCCTGGGGTTCATCGGGGTTAAGCTGATTTTGGAGGCACTGCACACCAGCCATGTCTCCTGGGCGCCCGAAATCCCCATCTGGCTGTCGCTGACGATCATCGGCGCCACCATGGTCATCACCACCGTGGCCAGTCTGATCAAAGCCCGCATCGACGCGCGCCAGGGCGAGGAAACCCACCCGGAGCAGGTCTAGCCATAAGGCTTTCGAGGCGCTTTGCTTGTGTAGTTGCGGCCGTGTCATAGTTGCGAGTTCTGTAACATCACGGCAAAGCGCCCAGTCCAGTCACCACCAAAGGTTGTACGTGTCAGTCGATTCTGCTAAGTCGAGCCGCACGACGTCCGTAAGGCTCGCGCGGGGCGTCTCCCCGTGGCTCCTCCCGACGGTGGCCGCCACGGCCGCCTCCGCGCTGCTGACGCGCCGGGACCGGCGATGGGCGCTCGCGGCGGTGCCGCTGAGCGCACTCACCGGTGGCATGCTCTGGTTCTTCCGCGACCCCGAGCGCACCCCGGGCCAGGGACGCATCCTCTCGCCCGCCGACGGCGTGGTGCAGAGCATCGACCCGTGGCCGGACGGCCGCACCCGGGTCGCGATCTTCATGAGCCCGCTGAACGTGCACGTCAACCGGGCACCCCTTGCGGGAAATGTCACCTCCGTGCAGCATGTGGCGGGTGGGTTCCTGCCGGCGTTCAACAAGGACAGCGACCAGAACGAACGCGTGGTGTGGCATTTCGAGACCGCGCTCGGCGACATCGAGATGGTGCAGATCGCAGGCGCGGTGGCGCGCAGGATCGTGCCGTACCTGAGCGCCGGCGCCAAGGTCGAGCAGGCCGAGCGCATCGGGCTCATCCGGTTCGGCTCCCGGGTCGACATCTACCTTCCCGAAGGCATCTCGCCCGCGGTCGGCGTGGGTGAGAAGACGGTTGCGGGGGTGACCAGAATTGACCGCGGCTGACGCCGGTAGTTGGCAGGCGGATGAGGAAGAGCCTCGCGGCCCCGTCGGCAAGGCGTTCCGCCTGTCCGCCGCCGACTCGCTGTCGCTGGGCAACGCGGTCTGCGGGTTCCTCGCGGTGTGCGTCCTGGCGTACTCGGCGATCCAGCAGCTGCAGCAGAGCGACACGTTCACGCCCGACCCGAGCTACTTCGCGACCGCCATCGTGCTGCTGCTCATCGGCGCGACCTGCGACCTGTTCGACGGCCTCGTCGCGCGGCGCTTCCGCGCCTCGGCGATGGGCGCCGAGCTCGACAACCTGGCGGACGTGATCAGCTTCGGCTTCGCGCCGGCGTTCATGGTCGTGATCTGGGGTGGTTTCACCAACGAGATCCCCTTCACCGCGGTGGTCGCGGCGGCAGCGGCCGTGCTGGTGGCCGGCGTCGTCCGGCTGGCGCGGTTCGCCTGCGTGAAGACCAAGAGCGGCGACTTCATGGGCCTGCCCATCCCGATGGGCGCCATGACGGTGATCTCCATCGTACTGCTGTTCCAGCCGAGCATCTGGGCGCTGCTCGCGGTGCTCGGCGTGGCCTGGCTGATGGTCAGCCGCATCGAGTATCCCAAGCCGAAGGGGCAGCTCGCGGCCGTGGTCCTCGGCTGGATCATGGTGAACGTGGCGTTCCTGACGTTCTGGGTGGCCTGGCCCGAGGGCGGCGACCTGCCGATCAAGATCGGCGCTAGCATGCAGATCGCGCTGGTGGCGGCCATTCCGCTGCGGATGTTGTTCTACAAGCGGGAGCAGCGCCGCGAGGCCGAGCGCGTCGGCGGCAAGTGGAGCGACTGAGCCGCGGCGCCCGCTGAGAGGCGGGCCGGCCGCGGGGTCTGAATCGGAGGGCGGGGGATTTCCCGTCCTCCTTTCCTTGTGTCGGCGTCTTCGGCTTTGATGGAGCCATGGCAGCCGCGCCGCGTGAGCACACCCGGACGTACTTCCTGGGCAAGCTGGCCACCGAGCTGGAGCAGCACGGGCTGACGGCGGTGCTGCGGCCGTACCCGCCGGCGCTGCGGATCAGCGATCCCGACACGGCGATGCTGGTGGAGACCATCGACTGCGTGCCGTTGTCCGACGGGTGGTTCTACCGGTGGTCGTGGGGCGAGCTGGTCGGGCTCGCGGACGATCCGGCGCTGGCCGCGCAGCGGATCGTCCGCGTCTTACGTCGCTGACCCGGAGAAAGGCCGACCCGAAAGGCCCAGGGAAAGGCCGGGGAAGGCTGTTACCAGCCGCGGGCCTTCCACTCCTGCAGGGACGGGCGTTCGGCGCCGAGCGTGGTGTCCTTGCCGTGCCCCGGATACACCCAGGTCTCGTCGGGCAGGCGGTCGAAGAGGCGCTCGACCACGTCCGTGTAGAGCTGTTCGAAGCGCTCCGGGTCCTGGCCGGTGTTACCGACGCCGCCGGGGAACAGGCAGTCACCGGTGAACAGGTGGTGGCCGGCCGGGCCGCCGTCGTACAGCAGGGCGATCGAGCCGGGCGTGTGGCCGCGCAGGTGGATGACCTCCAGCGAGGCCTCCCCGACGTCGATGGTGTCGCCGTGGTCGACCGTGCGGTCGACCGGGAGCGGCAGCGCGGGGGCGTCGAGCGGGTGGGCGACGAGCCGCGCGCCGGTGACCTTGGCCACCTGCTCCAGCGCCTGCCAGTGGTCGCCGTGCTGGTGGGTGGTGACGATCGTGCTGATCGGCTCGGCGTCGATCAGCGCCAGCAGCCGGTCGGACTCGGCGGCCGCGTCGATCAGCAGCGCGTCACCCGTCCGGGTGCAGCGCAGGAGATAGGCGTTGTTGTCGTACGGGCCGACGGCCAGCTTGCAGATCGTCAGGCCGGGCAGCTCGCGCACGTCGGCGGGGCCGCCGACCTGGACGTCGCCTGTGTAGGTCATCGATAGTCCCTCGGGGGCGTCGCGGGCAGATCAGCGGGGGTGGGCATCGCCGGCCACGGCGGTGGTTCGGGCAGCGAGGTGCTCGCGCCGGACGTCGACGACTGCCCCACGGGCACCACACTAACGCCCGCACCCTTCGTCCGGCCGGTCAGCCAGGCCAGCATGTCCGCCGGCGCGCCGCGGACGGCCGGTCCTGCGCCGAGGTCGCGCCACGCGGCCACCTCCGCCCCGGTGCCGGGGTCGAGCACGACGATCTCGCCGATCGTGCTCGCCTCGCGGGACCAGAACCTGACCGTGTCGTTCAGTTCGCGCAGGACGAACACCTCGGGCCAGTCGGCGGGCCCGTAGCCGGCGTCGAGGTCCACGTGGTGCAGCCCGACCTCGCGCAGCCGCCGTACCAGGCCGTACCAGGCGGGGTGGGACGGCGGACGCAACCCCTCCACGTGCGCCGACCAGGCCGGTCCCGGCAGCTCGGCGATGGCGGCGGCCAGCAGGGAGACGCTGTCCTCCAGGTGGGCCAGGTGTTCGGCGGCGGACCTGGCGGCGCCCGACTCGATCTCGGCGGCCCGGAACTCGGTCGAGGCGTACTGCGGGATCTTGACGCCGGTCCTGGCCCAGGTCAGCAGGTTGATGTGGCTGTGGGCGTTGCCGGCCAGGTGGGCCAGGACGTGGCCTCTGCTCCAGCCGGGCAGGAGCGAGGGCGCCGCGATGTCGGCGTCGGTCAGGGAGGCGGCCGTGGCCAGCAGGCGGGCGGTGGCCGAGGTCAGCTCGTCCTGGAGCGCGGGTAGGACCATCATGTGACGATATTTCACCAAATGTCGGGCCGGAGTGCCGTGTGGGCATAAAACCGCTGGTCAGGGAGTTGAGTACTAAAGGCCTCCTGCCGGCACGGGAGTTGGCCGTAACCTGTGAGGGACGGATTTTCGGGGGACGAGGAGCGGGCCCCCGAAATTGTCGGAGCCCCCGTCTACCATCCCCGTGGACCTATCCGCCTTTCGACTTCCGGGATCGCCGTGGCAGACCGCCTGATCGTGCGTGGAGCACGAGAACACAACCTCAAAGACGTCTCGCTCGACCTGCCGCGAGACTCTCTGATCGTTTTCACTGGCCTCTCCGGCTCGGGCAAGTCGAGCCTGGCCTTCGACACGATCTTCGCTGAGGGGCAGCGTCGCTACGTCGAATCCCTGTCGGCGTACGCCCGTCAGTTCCTCGGCCAGATGGACAAGCCCGACGTCGACTTCATCGAGGGCCTGTCCCCGGCCGTCTCGATCGACCAGAAGGCCACCAGCAAGAACCCGCGCTCGACCGTCGGCACGATCACCGAGGTCTACGACTACCTGCGCCTGCTGTGGGCCCGCATCGGCAAGCCCCACTGCCCGGTGTGCGCCCGCCCGATCGCCAGGCAGACCCCGCAGCAGATCGTCGACCGGGTCATGGACCTCGACGAGGGCACCCGCTTCCAGGTGCTCGCGCCGGTGATCAGGGGCCGCAAGGGCGAATACGCCGAGCTGTTCCGCGAGCTGCAGACCAAGGGCTTCGCCCGCGCCAGGGTCGACGGCACGGTCGTCAGGCTGGAAGAGCCGCCGACGCTGAAGAAGTACGAGAAGCACGACATCGAGGTCATCGTCGACCGGCTGTCGGTGAAGGAGTCCGCGCGGCGCCGGCTCACCGACTCGGTCGAGACCGCGCTGCAGCTGTCCGGCGGCACGATCACGCTGGAGTTCGTCGACCTGCCGGAAGGCGACCCGGGCCGCGAGCGCTTCTACTCCGAGCACCTCTACTGCCCCTACGACGACCTGTCGTTCGAGGAGCTGGAGCCGCGCTCGTTCTCGTTCAACTCGCCGTTCGGCGCCTGCCCGGAATGTACGGGTCTCGGGACGAAGATGGAGGTCGACCCCGACCTCGTCGTGCCCGACCCCGAGCTGACGCTGCGCGAGGGCGCGCTGCACCCCTGGTCGGGCGGCCACACCAGCGAATACTTCATCAGGCTCATCGAGGCGCTGGGCCTGGCGATGGGCTTCAACCTCGACACGCCGTGGGAGAAGCTGCCCAAGAAGGCGCAGAAGGCGCTGCTGTTCGGGCACGACGAGCAGGTCCACGTCCGCTACAGCAACCGCTACGGCAGGCAGCGCGCCTACTACACCGCCTACGAGGGCGTCATCTCCTGGGTGCAGCGCAGGCACGCCGAGGCGGAGAGCGACTCGACGCGCGAGCGGTTCGAGGGCTACATGCGCGAGATCCCGTGCCCGGCCTGCAAGGGCGCCAGGCTCAAGCCGGTCACGCTGGCGGTCACGGTCGACGGCAGGTCGATCGCCGAGGTCGCGTCCATGTCGATCGGTGAGTGCGCCAAGTTCCTGGCCGAGCTCAAGCTGTCCGACCGCGACATGCACATCGCCGAGCGGGTGGTCAAGGAGATCAACGCCCGCATGGGCTTCCTGCTCGACGTCGGCCTCGACTACCTGACCATGGACCGCGCCGCCGCCACCCTGGCGGGCGGCGAGGCGCAGCGCATCAGGCTGGCCACGCAGATCGGCTCCGGCCTGGTCGGCGTGCTGTACGTGCTGGACGAGCCGTCCATCGGCCTGCACCAGCGCGACAACATGCGGCTGCTCGACACGCTGATCAGGCTGCGCGACATGGGCAACACGCTGATCGTGGTCGAGCACGACGAGGACACGATCGCCGCCGCCGACTGGGTGGTCGACATCGGTCCCGGCGCGGGCGAGCACGGCGGCCAGGTCGTCGTGTCCGGCACCGTGCAGGACCTGCTGACCAGCGAGGAGTCGATCACCGGCCAGTACCTGTCGGGCCGCAAGAGCATCCAGATCCCCGCCAAGCGCCGCAAGCGCGACAAGAAGCGGCAGATCACCGTCAAGGGTGCGCGCGAGCACAACCTGAAGGGCGTCGACATCGACTTCCCGCTGGGCGTGTTCACCGCGGTCACGGGCGTGTCGGGGTCGGGCAAGTCGACGCTGGTCAACGACATCCTGTACAACGCGCTGGCCAAGGAGCTGAACGGCGCGCGCACGGTGCCGGGCAGGCACTCGCGCATCAACGGCATGGACCAGGTCGACAAGGTGGTCCACGTCGACCAGTCGCCGATCGGCCGCACGCCGCGCTCCAACCCGGCCACGTACACCGGGGTGTTCGACCACGTGCGCAAGCTGTTCGCGGCCACGGCCGAGGCGAAGGTGCGCGGCTACCAGCCGGGGCGCTTCAGCTTCAACGTCAAGGGCGGGCGCTGCGAGGCGTGCGCCGGCGACGGCACCATCAAGATCGAGATGAACTTCCTGCCGGACGTCTACGTCCCGTGTGAGGTGTGCCACGGCGCCCGCTACAACCGCGAGACGCTCGAGGTGCACTACAAGGGCAAGACGATCGCCGAGGTGCTCGACATGCCGATCGAGGAGGCGCTGGGCTTCTTCGACGCCATCCCGGCGATCAAGCGCCACCTGCAGACGCTCAACGACGTGGGCCTCGGCTACGTCCGGCTGGGCCAGCCGGCCACCACGCTGTCGGGCGGCGAGGCGCAGCGCGTCAAGCTCGCCTCCGAGCTGCAGCGCAGGCAGACCGGCCGGACGATCTACGTCCTCGACGAGCCGACCACCGGCCTGCACTTCGAGGACATCCGGCGGCTGCTCGGCGTGCTCGGCCGCCTGGTCGACGGCGGCAACACGGTGATCGTCATCGAGCACAACCTCGACGTCATCAAGACGGCCGACTGGATCATCGACATGGGTCCGGAAGGCGGCTCCCGCGGCGGCACCCTGGTCGCCTCCGGCACGCCGGAGGAGGTCGCGCTGGTCGACGCGAGCCACACCGGGCGCTTCCTGCGCAAGATCCTCGGCGGCTCGCCGGAGTGAGCACGCGCGTTCAGGGGCGCGGCCGCGCCCCTGAACGCCACCCGGTGGCCGGACCGGTGCCCCCCGTCAATAAGGTGAAGTACCGGTAACGGCCTGACCTGCAGGGGGTCAGCGGGTACGGGGAGGGTCGGCACATCATGACGGTTTCGGAGCGGGGTTCTGCCATGCCGGAAAACGGGCTGGGGCGGCGCGAGCTGCTGGGCGCGACGGGGGTCGCGGCGTGCGGGCTGGCGCTGACGGCGTGCGGTTCGGGCGGGGCCAAGGCGCAGCCGGTCAAGTCGATCAAGGGCAAGGTCCTGGCCAAGACGGCGGACGTGCCCGTCGGCGGCGGCAAGATCGTCGAAGAGTGGAAGATCGTGGTCACGCAGCCGGCGGAGGGCGTCTTCAAGGCGTTCAGCTCGGTGTGCACGCACAAGGGCTGCGCGGTCAGCACGCCCAAGGACAACGTCATCACCTGCGCCTGCCACGGCAGCGAGTTCGCCACCGACAGCGGCCAGGCGACCAAGGGCCCGGCCACGGCGCCGTTGACGCCGTACCAGGTCAAGGTCGAGGGCGACGGCATCGTGGTGGTCTGAACCGTGCACCTCGATCAGAAACTGGTCGACGCGGCCGTCGCCCAGCTCGAACGCAGGTGGCCGGTCGGCGAGCCGGGCGGCGCGGCGGCCGTCTACCTGGCCGATGGGCGGATCCTGACCAGCGTCGGCCTCGACAACCTCAACGGCGGGGTCTCGCTGTGTCACGAGACCGGGGCGATCTGCCAGGCGTACACGCTGGACGAGCGGGTGACCGCGTCGGTGTGCGTCTACCGCGAGCCGGCCGAGGGGCGGTCGCTGGTGCTGCCGCCGTGCGGCATCTGCCAGGAGCGGCTGGCCTTGTGGGGGCCGGACGTCCAGGTCGGCGTGCCCGACCCGGCCTCGGCGGGCGGTTGGAGCGCGCGTACGCTCAGGGAGGTCAACCCGTACTACTGGGGGTCGCAGTTCACCGGCGACGGATCCTGGCCGGGATTCGCGGCGCACACCTCCTAGCGCGGGCGAACGGGTAAATATGCGTGGTTCCCGGGATTGGGCTCAGGCAGGCTGAACCGGCGCGAGTGCGCCGGCCGTACCTGAAGTGAGACCGATACCTGGGAGGACGCACCATGACGGAAACGACGCGCAGGGCGGTCGTGCTCGGCGCCGGGAGCGCCGGGCTCGCGGCGGTCCTGACGGCGTGCGCGAGCTACGGCTCGCCGACGACGCAGGCGAGCGAAGAGCCGGCCGCCGACGAGCCGTCGTCCGCCGCGCCGAAGAAGAAGACGAAGAAGCCCGCCGCGGCCCTGGCCGACACCGGCGACATCCCCGCAGGGGGCGGCAAGGTGTTCAAGAGCCAGAAGGTCGTGGTCACCCAGCCCGTCGACGGCGAGTTCCGCGCCTTCACCGCGATCTGCACCCACCAGGGCTGCACGGTCGCCGAGGTCGCGGACGGCACGATCAACTGCCCGTGCCACGGCAGCCAGTTCAGCATCGAGGACGGATCCGTCACCAACGGGCCGGCCGGCGAGCCGCTGGCTGAGAAAAAGATCAGTGTGAACGACGGTAAGATCAGGCTCGCTTGAGCCTAATCTCATGGTTTTCTCACCCGCCTGCGATTGGGTGAGACGCATGGGAGATGACCTTCAGAGTCGGCGCACGATGATCGCCGGCGTGGGTGTAGGCGGCCTGGCGCTGGCGATCACGGCCTGTGGCGGCGGTACCGATACGGCACAGCCGTCCACCGGCGCTCCGGCCGCGCCGGAGTCGAGCGCCCCGGCGGCGTCGAGCGCGCCGCCGGCGGGCGGTGGCGGGCTGGCCAAGACCAGCGAGATCCCGGTCGGCGGCGGGACGGTCTTCAAGGACCAGAAGATCGTGGTGACGCAGCCGGCCGCGGGGCAGTTCAAGGCGTTCAGCGCGGTGTGCACGCACCAGGGCTGTGCGGTGGGCAGCGTGTCGAACGGCACGATCAACTGCCCGTGTCACGGGAGCAAGTTCGCCATCGCGGACGGCGCCGTGACGGACGGGCCGGCCAAGGAGCCGCTGCCGGAGAAGCAGATCAAGGTCGAGGGCGACCAGATCACGCTGGCCTGACCCGCGGGACCTGCGGGCGGGCACGATGGTTCCCGAGGGCGTCCGATCGGGGCGGGCGCCCAGGGATCCACCGCGCGTTGTGATGGCGGGCGAGCTTGTCGGTGGGGCCTACTAGGCTTGAGGCCGTGGCGAGATCAGTGGGCAGCCCCTTGAGTTTCCGGCCCAAATCCAGTTCCATCCCCGAGTCCCCCGGGGTCTACCGGTTCAGAGACCCGCACGGCCGGGTGATCTACGTGGGCAAGGCCAAGAGCCTGCGGCAGCGGCTCAACTCCTACTTCGCCGACTTCGCCGCCCTGCACCCGCGCACCCAGGGCATGCTCAAGGCCGCCGCCGAGGTCGACTGGACCGTGGTCGGCACCGAGGTCGAGGCGCTGCAGCTCGAATACTCCTGGATCAAGGAGTTCGACCCGCGCTTCAACGTCAAGTACCGCGACGACAAGTCGTACCCGTACCTGGCCGTGACCATGGGCGACGACTTCCCGCGCGTTCAGGTCATGCGCGGCGCCAAGCGCAAGGGCACCCGTTACTTCGGCCCCTACTCCCACGCGTGGGCCATCAGGGAGACCGTCGACCTGCTGCTGCGCGTCTTCCCGGTACGCACGTGCAGCGCGGGCGTCTTCAAACGGGCCGGTCAGATCGGCCGGCCGTGCCTGCTTGGCTACATCGACAAGTGCTCGGCGCCCTGCGTCGGCAGGGTGACCCCCGACGAACACCGCGACCTGGCCGAAGACTTCTGCGACTTCATGGCGGGCAACACCGGCCGCTTCATCAAGCGGCTGGAGAAGGAGATGCGCGAGGCCGCCGCCGAGCAGGAGTACGAGCGCGCCGCCCGGCTGCGCGACGACATCCAGGCGTTGCAGCGCGCCCTGGAGAAGCAGGCCGTGGTGCTCGGCGAAGGCACCGACGCCGACGTGATCGCGCTGGCCGAAGACCCGCTCGAAGCCGCCGTCCAGGTGTTCTACGTGCGCGGCGGGCGCATCAGGGGCCAGCGCGGCTGGGTGGTCGACAAGGTCGAGGAGACCAGCCCCGGCGAGCTGGTCGAGCAGTTCCTGCTGCAGATGTACGGCGAGGCCAGCCCCGAGTCGATGCCCCGCGAAGTGCTCGTCCCGGCGCTGCCGCCCGAGGGCGAGGCCGTCGCCGAACTGCTGTCCGAGCAGCGCAAGGCCAGGGTCGAGGTGCGGGTGCCGCAGCGCGGCGACAAGAAGTCGCTGATGGAGACCGTCGAGCGCAACGCCAAGGAGTCGCTCGCCCAGCACAAGATCCGCCGCGCCAGCGACCTGACCACGCGCAGCAAGGCGCTGCAGGAGATCGCCGACGCACTCGACCTCGACCAGGCGCCGCTGCGCGTCGAGTGTTACGACGTCTCCCACCTGCAGGGGGAGAACGTGGTGGCGTCCATGGTGGTCTTCGAGGACGGCCTGGCCCGCAAGAGCGAATACCGGCGATTCTCCGTCAAGACCAAGGAAGGCGACGTCGCCTCGATCTACGAGGTCATCCAGCGCCGGTTCCGCCGCTACCTGGAGGAGCGCTCGGCGACCGGCGAACTGGCCGCCGACGACGACGCGCACGGCCCGATCGACCCCGAGACCGGCCGGCCGCGCAAGTTCGCCTACCCGCCCAACCTGGTCGTGGTCGACGGCGCCGGCCCGCAGGCCGCCGCCGCCCAGCGGGCACTCGACGAGCTGGGCATCGACGACGTCGCGGTGTGCGGCCTGGCCAAACGGCTGGAGGAGGTGTGGCTGCCCGGCGACGATCAGCCGGTCATCATGCCTCGTTCAAGCGAGGGTCTCTACCTGCTGCAACGGGTGCGCGACGAGGCACACAGGTTCGCCATCACCTACCATCGTTCCAAGAGGTCCAAGACGGTCAAGGAGAGTGCGCTCGACGGCGTGCCCGGGCTCGGCCCGGCGCGCAGGCAGGCGCTGCTCAAGCATTTCGGCTCCGTGAAGAAACTACGCGAGGCCACTGCCGCCGAGATCTGCGAGGTGCCCGGCATCGGTCCGTCCATCGCCGAGGTCATCGTGTCGACGCTGAAAGGGGAGTCGCCGTGAACACCCGCGAGGGAGCGCAGGTGTCCGAACGGAGCGAGCCGGCGTTCGTCATCGTCACCGGCATGTCCGGGGCGGGGCGCAGCACCGCCGCCAAGGCGCTCGAGGACCTGGGCTGGTTCGTCATCGACAACCTGCCGCCCGGGCTGCTGTTCGCCATGGCCGAGGAGGCGGGCAAGGTCAAGCTCGCCGCCGACAAGGTGGCCGCCGTCGTCGACGTGCGCAGCCTGGCCTTCACCACCGACCTGAACGCCGCCATCGAGGAGCTCGAAGGCCGCGGCGTCCGGGTGCGGGTGGTGTTCCTCGAGGCCAGCGACGAGGAGCTGGTGCGCAGGTTCGAGAACGTGCGCCGGCCGCACCCGCTGCAGGGCGAGGGGCGGCTCGTCGACGGCATCACCCGCGAACGCGGCATCCTGCGCGAGGTCCGGGCCAACGCCGACCTGGTCATCGACACCTCCACGCACAACGTGCACGACCTGCGCAACAAGATCGTCGCGTACTTCGGCGGCGAGGACCGGCCCGGGCTGCGGCTCAACGTGGTCTCCTTCGGCTTCAAGTACGGGCTGCCGGTCGACGCCGACCTCGTGGTCGACTGCCGGTTCCTGCCCAACCCGCACTGGGTGCCCGACCTGCGGCCGATGAGCGGCCTCGACCAGCCCGTCAGCGACTACGTGCTCGGGCAGCCGGGGGCCAAGGAGTTCCTCGACTCCTACGAAGAGGTGCTGAAGGTGGTCGCGGCCGGATATGCGCGCGAGGGCAAGAGCTACGCGACGCTGGCGGTGGGCTGTACGGGCGGGAAGCACCGCAGTGTCGCCATGGCCGAACAGGTCGCCGCCCGGCTGCGCGACCGCGGGATGGAGGTCCAGGTGAGCCATCGAGACGTGGGCCGGGAGTGACGACGGGCTTCCACCAGGCCCTGCCACATCACACCCAAGAGGACGTTTTGCCGCACCCGATCGATGATGACGTGTATGGCGTTCCGCATTCGGCGGACGGGCCGTACGCACCTGCTGGACTGCACGAAACCGGCGCACACCGACCTGAGACCTCTTACCGGCCGGGGAGTTCTTCCTGGCCGGAGACCTCGCTGCGGGGTGGGGGCCGCGACGGTACTGGTGGTCCTGGTTCTGTGCCGGGGCTCCTGGGCGATGGTTCCGGGTCGCAGGCCGACCAGTCGGTGGCGGTGACGCCGGACGGGCGGGCGCGAGTGGCCGGGGCCGCGGATGAGTCGCGGGTTGCGGCTGCGGGAAGTGCCGTCTCCGTGGGCGGGCTGCGGGTTACGAGGGCGGGAAGTGACGCCGTCGAGGGTGGGTCGCGGGTGAGCGAGGCTGCAGGTGTCGCGCCCGAGAGTGCCGCGCCCGAGGGTGTGGTGCCGGTGGGTGCTGTGCCGGAGGGTGTGGTGCTGCAGGGCGCCGTGCCGAAGGGGGTCGTGCTCGACGGTGGGCCGCGGGCGGTCGCGCCGGAGGGCGGGCCGCGGGTGGTGGC
>NZ_JABCPZ010000265.1 GCF_013283785.1 Nonomuraea antri | reverse complement strand
GATCGGGGCCGGGGCGTCCGGGGCGGGCCTGGTGCTCGCGGGCGTGCCGCTGGTGCTGCTCAGCGTCGGCTTCCTGGCCCGTCCACTGCCCGCCGGGCCGCTGTGGCTGGTGCCGGCCGCCGTCCTGGTGGTGGGCTTGGTAGTGTGGCTCGCCGTGGAACTGCCCGCCAGAAAGATCCTCCGATGGGGCGCTTGACCCTCCTGTGGCGGGATGCCCGCTACCTCCTGGTCTGTCTGCCGACAGCGCTGGCGACGCTCGTCTTCGTGCCGCTGCTCGGCGTCGGAGTGATGTCCATCGGGCTGGGCGGCCTGGGGTTCGTGCTGCTCCCCCGGATGGCGGCCGGGCTGCGGCGGTGGACGGAGTGGCATCGGCGGCGCGCGGGCGCGCTGCTCGGCGTGCCGGTCCCGGCCCGGGAGATGGACCTGCCGCAGGGCGTCGGCGCGCAGTGGCGGCGGCTCATCGACGACCGCGAGGTCCGGCGTGACCTGCTCTGGATGTTCCGGCACATCCTCATCGGGCTGCCCGCCGGGCTGGTGGCGCTGGCGACGGTCGGCGGGGCGGCGTCCGGGCTGATCACGACGCCGCTGTGGTGGGTGTTCCCCGCCGATGACCCGCTGCAGGTCCTGGGCATGCCGGTGACCGGGTGGGCGAGCGCGATCGGGCTCGGCGGCGGCCAGGCGGTGCTGCTCGGCGCGCTGGGCTGGTGGACGGTGCCACGGCTGGCCGGCACGCACGCGCGGGGCTGCCTGGCGGCGCTGGAGCCGTCCTCGAAGGAGAGGCTCGCCGAGCGGGTCGGCGAGCTGACCGAGAGCCGGGCGGGCGTGCTCGACGCGCACGGCGCGGAGCTGCGCAGGATCGAGCGTGACCTGCACGACGGCGCGCAGGCCAGGCTGGTGGCCATCGCGATGCGGCTGGGCGTGGCCAGGGAGGCGCTGCCCGAGGACGCCGAGCTGGTGGCCAGGCTGCTCAAGGAGGCGCACGAGGGCACCGAGGCGGCGATGACCGAGCTGCGCGAGGTGATCCGCACCATGTATCCGCCGGTGCTGGCCGACCGGGGGTTGCAGGGCGCGGTGGCCGCGGTGACCGCGCACGCCGGCGTGCCCGTCGAGGTGGTCCAGGACGACCTGGGTCGCGTCCCGGCGGCCGTCGAGGCCGCGGCGTACTTCATCGTGGCCGAGACGATCACCAACGTGGCCAGGCACAGCGGCGCCACCAGGGCCGCCGTGCGGCTGTCGCGCCGGGGTGGCCTGCTCGTCATCGAGGTGAGCGACGACGGGCGCGGCGGGATCGACGAGAGCCGCGGCACCGGGGTCGCGGGCATCCGCAAGCGGGCCGCCGCCCTCGACGGCGTGGTGCGCATCGACAGCCCGCCCGGCGGCCCGACCCTGATCACCGTGGAGCTGCCGTGCGGGTCGTGATCGCCGAGGACAACGTGTTGCTGTCGGCCGGGCTGGAGTTGCTGCTCGGCACCAAGGGCATCGAGGTGGCGGAGGTCGTCACCGACGGTCCGGGCCTGGTGTCGGCCGTGGAGACGCACCGGCCCGACCTGGTGATCGCGGACGTGCGGCTGCCGCCGTCCTTCCGCGACGAAGGGATCAGGGCGGCGCTCGCCGTCCGCCAGGCGCGTCCTGGCCTGCCGGTGCTGGTGCTGTCGCAGTACGTGGAGCGGGTCTACGCCCGCGAACTGCTCGCCGACGGCTCGGGCGGGGTCGGCTACCTGCTGAAGGACCGGGTCGGCCGGGTCGGCCAGTTCGTCGAGGACCTGCGCAGGGTGGCCGCCGGCGGCACCGTGATGGACCCCGAGGTGATCGCCCAGCTCATGGCGAGCGGCGGCGGGAACGCGCTCGACGCGCTGACCAACCGGGAGCGCGAGGTGCTGTCCCTGATGGCCGGGGGGCTGAGCAACGCGGAGATCGGGCAGCGGCTGACGGTCACCGACAACGCGGTGCACAAGCACATCGGCAACATCTTCGCCAAGCTCGGCCTGCCCCCGTCGGACGGCGGCCACCGCCGGGTCCTGGCCGTGCTCACCTTCCTCGACCACCACCGCTGACCACGGCCTCAGCCGGTCTCGCGCCCCTTCATTTCGGCCAGGACGTTCAGGTAGTGCGGGTTGTGCATCAGGCCGAGGATGTTGCCCCAGGGGTCGATCACCGAGGCCGTGATGAAGCCCTCTCCGCGGTCGCGCGGCGCGTCGTGCTCCTTGGCGCCCATCGTCAGCAGCTGGTCCAGCACCGCGGGCACGTCGTCGACGTGCCAGAACACCACCGCGCCCGCCGGGGTGCCGACCGTCTCCGGCGCCGGGGTCCTGGCCAGTTCGCTGCCCGCGTACGAGCTGTGGATCACGCCGAACTCGTGCTGGTAGTCACCGATCCGCCACTCCAGGTACGCCGGAGTGTCCATGTACGGCTCGATCCCGAACAACTCGGTGTACCAGCGCTTGGCCGCGTCGAGGTCGGCGGCGTAGAAGGAGGTGGTGGTAAGCCCGCGCCACATGTTGGTTCCTCTCTCAGGTGCTTGTAGGAAGATCCTCGCAGGCAAAGTGCTCATGAATTGAGCAGTTTTCCGGTGGATGCCATAGCTTTTGCCGCATCCGAGAAGCGGCGGTGCGACCGGCTTGCCACGGTGTGTCTCGTGACCCCCGTAGAGCACGTCGAGCACGTCGACCTTGTCGAGCGGCTGCGCCTGCCGGTGCTGTGGCGCGGCTACGCGAGCGCGGGACGGCACCTGCCGCGCCTGGTCGTGCCCGGGGTGCTGGTGCTGGCGCCGCTCGGCCTGGTGTCGCTGCTGGTGCTGCCGGTGGCGCTCGGCGACGAGGCGGCGCTGGTCGACCGGCGGCTCGAACTGCTGTGGGCGTCCGATGCCGCGCTGCTGACCTGGACGTTCGTGCCGGTCGCGGTGGCGCTCGTGGCGCAGACGCTGGTCTTCCCCGCCACCGTGCTGATGGCCGCGGGACAGCTGACGGGGCGCCCGGTGCCGCCGGTCGCCGCGCTGCGTGCCGCGTTCCGCCGCTGGCCGGCCGTGCTCGCGCTGGCCGTGGTGGCGCTGCTCGTGGTGGCGCTGCTCGTGGTGGCCGGGCTGGGCTTCGTCGCGATGCCGGCGGCCGGGGCCGGGCTGCCGCGGGTCACCGGGTCGAGAGGGCTCGCCACGCTGCTGGTGGCGGGCGTGGGGCTGGCGGCGATGCCGGGCCTGCTGGCCGTACCGGCCGTGCTGTTGCACGGGTGCTCGGCGCTCGGGGCGATCGGCCGGGCCTGCCGGCTGAGCCTGGTGAACCCGGCGCGCGTCGCGTTCGCGCTGGCGGCCGGGGTCGTCGCGGTGCCCGCGGCGGCGGGGTGGGCGCTGGAGCGGGGGCTCGCGACACTGCCCGACCTGACGGCGACTCCGGTCGCGGCGCTGGCGTGGCCGATGTTCGCGCTGGCCGTGACGCCCTTCCAGGCCGCCGTGGTGGCCAGGCAGTTCCTGTCCTGCGTGGCCTGGCGGACCGGCGTGGACGACGACGACCTCCGCCACGGCCTGCCCGGCAACCCCTCCGCCGAGGACCCGCGCCCGGACGGCGCCCGCCTGCTGACGCTGGCACTGCTGCCCGGGCTGCTGTTCGGCGGGATCGTGCTGGTCAACCCGTTCCGCTGGCCGGAGCTCAGGGAGACGGACGTCACCGAGCACTGGACGTCCGTCGACGGCCGGAGCGCGCACGAACCCCGGCTGGGCCCGTACGACCTGCGCGAGTTGTACCCGGGCCGGGGCCCGGGGCCGGTCATGGTCGTCGACGGCTTCGAGGACCTGGCGAGCCTGCTGTCCTGCGCCGACGCGTTCTGCGAGCGGACGGATTTCCGCTGGGCCGAGCGGGAGGGCGGCTACGAGACCGCGGCGGCGAGCGTGGCCACCGCGCGGCTGCCCGACGGCAGGCTGATCATGACCACCTGGCGCTCCGGCTCGCTCGAGCTGCTGGTCTGCGAGTCGTGGGGCTGCGCCCCGGCCGGCGAGGAGAGGATCGCCCGCACCGGCGCGTCCCCGCGGTGGATCGGGACGGCGCTGGCCGCGCGGCGGGACGGCGGCGTGGTCGTCGCGATCGCCCGCCACGAGCCGGTGGACGGCGACCCGGAGGAGGACGTCGTCTCGTTCGTCCGCTGCCCCGACCCGCGTTGCGCGCGCCCGGACGTGCGCGAGGTGGCCCGGCTGGACCCGGCCGCCTACCTGGGGAGCGTGCGGGTTCTGGCGGTGGCCGTCGGCCCCGGGGACCGTCCGGTCGCCGCCCGTTTCGACAGCGTCAGCGGCCAGATCCAGGTCATCTCCTGCCAGGATGCCGGCTGCCGGCTGCCCGCGCGGGTGACCAGGCCCGTGCCCCCGCTGCCGCGTCGTCCGGAGCACGACCGGGGCGCGGAGACCGGGCTGGCCCTGGCGGTGCGGCCGGACGGGCGGCCGGTGATCGCCTACCGCGACCTGGCGGACCGGACGGTCGAACTGCTCGACTGCGCCACTCCCGACTGCGCCCGGGCCCAGGTGATCACGCTGGGCGGCGGCGGCCCGAACCATCCCACTCCGGCGCTGGCCCTGGACGGGTCGGGGGCGCCGCTGGTGGCGTTCTTCGACCGGGGCCAAAGGCGGCTCATGCTCGCCCGCTGCGCCGGCGGCCGCTGCGTGAGCACGGCGGTGGCGCGGGTCAGGGGCGGCGCGGGCGAGGGGCTGGCCATGACGCTCGACGCCGAGGGCAGGCCGGTGATCGCCTGGATCGACGACGGCGGCGCGCTGCTCGGCGGCGAGTGGCGTCTCGTCGTGACGACGGCGCTCGCCGTCCCGCACATCGCCCCCTGAGGCCGGGCCGCCCGGTCCCGGCGGCGCGCGCGTGTATGGCCCAGTGGTATGGCCGGGCCCGTTGATCGGCCTGACAGCGCTTGACACCATGCTTCAAGCCCGGCTGTCAACCGACGAAGGGGTCGCAGCATGCAGCCGTTGAAGGCACTGACCGCGCTGAGCGGGCTCGTCCTGCTCGCCTCCCTCACCGCCGCAACCTCAGCCACCTCCTCCGCCTCCGCCCACGACACCCGCGACGCGCGCGCCGCCCACGACGTCAGCGCCGCCTCCGCCGCCTCCGCCGCCGCCGCGCCCGAGTGCGCCGACGGGACGACGGTCACGACGTCCCGTGGCCAGGTGTGCGGCACGGCGGCCAACGGCGTGCGCGCCTGGCTCGGCATCCCCTACGCGCAACCCCCCGTGGGCCCGCTGCGCTGGGCGCCGCCGCGACCGGCGTCCGCCTGGACGGACACACTGCGCGCGACCGAGCGCGGCAGCCCCTGCCCGCAGACCGACCTGCTCGGCAACGCCTCGGAGAACGAGGACTGCCTCAAGCTCAACGTCGTCGCGCCCGACAGCGCCCGCGAGGGGTCGCGGCTGGCCGTCATGGTGGAGTTCCACGGCGGCGGCTTCAGGTTCGGCACCCCGGGCGACGGCTCCCACCTGGCCAGGTCGGGCAGCGTGATCCACGTCGGGGTCGGCTACCGGCTGGGCGTCATGGGCTTCCTGACGCACGCCGGCTTCGGCCGGAACGCAGGTAACTACGCGCTGCGCGACCAGCAGGAGGCGCTGCGCTGGGTGGCCAGGGAGATCGCCGGATTCGGCGGCGACCCGGGCAACGTCACCATCTTCGGCGCCAGCGCGGGCGGGTCGAGCGTGTGCGCGCACACCGCGTCCCCCACCGCGAAGGGACTGTTCCACAAGGGCATCGCGCAGAGCGGCGAGTACAACTCGCTGCGCGGCGTGAACACCTCGTGGCAGCCGCAGGACTGCAAGTCCGTGCTGCCCACGCAGGCCGAGGCGCGCGAGCGCGGCGAGCGCTTCGCGACGGCCCTCGGCTGCCCGGCCGAGTCGCGGGCGGCGGCCGCGTGCCTGCGCGCCAAGCCGATCAAGGACCTTCTCGCCCAGGCCGGCGACGGGCTCGGCGCGGATTCCGGCACGCAGGCGCCGGTCGTGGACGGCGAGGTGCTGACCGCCTCGCCCGCCCAGGCGTTCGCCGAGGGCCGGGTCAACAAGGTGGCGCTCATGCGCGGCGTGGGCCGCGACGAGGTGCAGCTCGCCCCGGCCGACACCCGGGAGGACTACGAGCGGCTGGTACGCGAGCAGTACGGGCCGCTGGCCGGGCAGGTGTTCGCCCGCTACCCGCTGGCCAGGTTCCCCGCGCCGGCCCCGTTCATCGCGTATCGGACGATCGTGGCCGACAGCAACTCGGTCTGCCCGGCGCTGCTCAACGACGAGCGACTGGCCCGGCGCATCCCCGTCTACGCCTTCCAGGTCGACAACACCGACGCGCCACCGCTGTTCTTCGTCGACCAGACCAAGCCGAACGGCGCCTTCCACATCAGCGAGCTGCCGTTCCTGTATTCGCCGGTGGCGGAGATGAACGCCAACCAGCGCGCGTTCGGCGCCCAGCTCACCGCGCAGTGGACCGGGTTCGCCCGCACCGGCAGCCCGGTGGTCGACGGCACCCCGCACTGGCCCCGCTACACCCGCTCGGACCCGGCCGTGTTGTCACTCGCCCCGGCCGGTGACAGCGTGGCCACCCGCGAGATCGCCAGGCAGCACCACTGCGCCTTCTGGAACGAGCACACCCCGTACGCCGACTAGAGGAGATCCGCATGCTCTCCCGACGCCTGGCCGCCGTCCTGGCCGTGATGTGCCTGGCCGTGCCGCTCGCGTCCCCAGCGCAGGCGGCCGGCGACCCGCGCGGCGGTTCGCGCGGCGACTGGCCGAGCTGGCAGCAGGACGCCCGCGGCACCCGGCACAACGCCCACGAGCGGCACATCACCCCCGCCAACGTGGGCGGGCTCAAGCTCAAGTGGGCCTTCGCCTACCCGAAGGCGGCGGGCACGCCGCGCAGCCAGCCCGCCGTGGTGGGCGACACCGTGTACTTCGGCTCGCCGGAAGGCAAGCTGTACGCCAGGGACGCCAGGACCGGCGCGCCCAGGTGGGAGTTCGACCTGGCGACCGTCGGCCAGGGCCGCACCCAGGTGCAGGACGGCCCGGCGGTGGCCCGCGGCAAGGTGTACTTCGGTGACACGCGCGGCTACTTCTACGCCGTCGACCAGCGCACCGGCCGCCTGGTGTGGTCGCGCAGGCTGGACGAGACGATCACCGCCATCGTCACCAGCTCGCCGCTCGTCTTCGGCGACCGCGTGTACGTCGGCGTCTCCAGCGGCGAGAACATCCTCGGCAAGGAGCACGCCTGCTGCACCTTCCGCGGCCACCTCAACGCCCTGGACGCCGACACCGGCCGCCAGGTCTGGCGCTTCTACACGGTGCCCGAGTCACGCGAGGACGGCACCTGGCCGAACGGGGTGAAACGGTACGCCCCGTCGGGCGGCGGCGTGTGGAGCTCGCCCGCCATCGACCCGCGCACCCGCACCCTGTACGTGGGCACCGGCCAGAACTACACCGGCAGCGCCGGGCACTACGACTCGGTGCTCGCGCTGAACATCGACACCGGCCGCCCGCGCTGGACGCGGAAGATGACCGACGTCGACACCTGGCGGCTGGAGTGCTCGCTGCCCACGCCGGAGGACCGCGAGTTCTGCCCCAACCTGCCCGCGGGCACCGCGCTGGACTTCGACCTCGGCGCCTCGCCCAACCTGTTCACCGTGCGCGGGCGGCCGATGGTGGCGATCGGGCAGAAGTCCGGCGTCTTCCACGTGCTGGACGCGCGTACCGGCCGCATCGTCTGGCAGCGTCAGATGTCCACGCCGATGCCCGGCGGCGGGCTGTCCGGCGTGCAGTGGGGCACCAGCTTCGACGGTGAGCGGCTGTACGTGGCGACGTACATGGCCAACCCGGGCACGCTGTTCGCGCTCGACCCGGCCACCGGGCACCTGCTGTGGCAGACGCCCAACCCGCCGGACGGCTGCACGACCGGCGGCGCCGCCCAGTCGCCCGGCTCGTGCCGGCTCGGGCACACGCCGGCCGTCTCGACCACGCCGGGCCTGGTGTGGGAGGGCAGCATGGACGGCAAGATGCGCGCCTACTCGGCCAGGACCGGCGAGGTGCTGTGGACGTACGACACGATCCAGGACGTCCAGGGCGTGAACGGGCTGACCGGGCGCGGCGGCGCGGTCTCGGGCGGCGGCGGCGCGGTGGTGTCGCACGGCATGCTCTTCATCCAGTCCGGGTACTTCTTCACGCCGTACCCGAGCCCGCACGGCTCGGTCTTCCTCGCCTTCGGCCTGTGACCTCTGTTTCAGGCCCATTCCCAGCGGATTCCGTGCACGCCGGGTTCCAGGTTGGTGTGCGCGACGTGCACGGAGTCCCAGCCGCTCAGGCGCAGTTCATCGGCGTCGACGGGCGGGGTGGCCGTGGTGCGGAAGCATCGCACCGGGGTGGCCGAGCGGGCGAACTGCACGGTCAGCAGGTAGGAGTGGGCCGGGAAGCGGAACCACCGGTTGTAGAAGGTGCTCTCCGGGCCGCGCCGCCGGTAGCCGAACTCGTACTCGACGACGTAGGTCTCCCCCGCCTCCAACGGCCGGTCGAACAGCAGCTCCAGGGCGGTGAGCCCGGCCCGCTCGTCGGTCCTGACCCGGCCGGTGCGGCAGAAGGCGGTGCTCAGCGCGTCGGGCAGGCGCGCGCGTTCGTTGTAGTGGATGGCCACGTGCCGGTCCACGCCGCTCGCCCTGGCCTGGAAGATCGCGCGGGTGCGCACCGCGCGCTCGTCCCTGTCGGGGCCGAGCGTGAAGTGGTCGTGGTAGCCGAGCAGGGCGAGCTGCCCGTCGGTCTCGTTCTTGATCTCGCCGAGCAGCCGCTGCAGGCTGCCCGGCACGGGACACAGCTCGCGGTACGGCAGCGCGCCCGGCACGTGCGCCACCCAGCGGCCGCGCGGCCGGGGCGGGCCGAGCCCGGCGATCAGGGTGTCGCGCGGCAGGGCGAGGATCTCCTCCAGCGCGTGCAACGCCCGGAGCGACTGTGATCGCTCCGGGCGGCACTTGCCGCGCTGCCAGTTGCTGAGGCTGGCCAGGCTGACGCTGATGCCGCGCTGGGACAGGCGGGCGTGCAGGCGTTCCAGGCTCAGGCCGCGGGCGGTGATGGCGTCGCGCAGTAGGCGGTCGAAGGGCTGTTCCATCGGGAAACCCCTCCTGTTCCAGGAGTGATCGTCCCGAATTTACAGCGGGTGTGTCAGAAAGTCAGGCTCCAGGCGTCGATGTAGCCGGAGTGGTTGGCGTCGACGTCGGTGACCCGCAGCCGCCAGGTGCCCTCGGCCGGTGATCCGGAGGCGTCCCTGGTGTAGTTCTCGTGGATGATCGTGCCGTCGTCGGCGGGTGCGGGGTCGCGCAGCCGGTAGGTCTGGCCGGTCGGGCCGATGAGGTCGATCCGCAGGTCGCCACGCCAGCCGTGGTGGACGTCGACGTACACGCCGAGCGTGGTGGGCGCGTTGCCCGGCACGCCGGTGACGGTGATCGGGGACTCGGCCTGGCCGAGGTCGGCGACGTCGTGGTTGGCGGTGTTCTCGAAGGTGCGCCCGCCGGTCTCCGTGCCGTAATTCTGGATCCAGTCGCCGGTGTAGCGGGTGGTGGCGCCTCGGCGGGCGCCGCCGCCGTACGCGCTGGAGCCTTCGAAGTACGTCCAGCCGCCGATCGTCTTGTCCTGCAGCGCCACCCAGGACGAGCCGCTCTTGAGCGCGAAGTGCACGTGGTTGCTGCCGGCCGAGCCGCCGCAGGGGACGCGGGTGCTGGTCAGGCCGAGGTAGGCGCCCATCTGGAGCTGGGTGCCGTTGGGGCGGATCTCGTTGAGCAGGTGGTAGTACTCGGTCGTCCACCCGTTGTCGTGGATGATGCGGATGTGCCCGCCGTTGGAGCAGACCCAGTAGGCCCGTCCCGACTGGGCGGCGAGCACCTCGCGGTTGGCCGCGCGGCTGTCCAGGTCGATCGAGCTCCACGGGCGCGGCTGCCCCGACCAGCCGTGCGGCCCGCCGATGATCCTCCACGAGGCGCCGACCGGGTACGGCAGTGACAGGCCGGTGGGCGCGGCCTGCGCGGCCGGCGCCGCGGCCCTGGCGGCGGCCGCCGCCGCGTTGGCCGCGAAGGTGCGCTTCTCGCCCTGGCTCACAACGGCGGACGGCGCCCGCCCGGCCAGGTCGGCGAACTCGGCGCTGCCGTCGAGGCCCACTTTCCAGCCGCCCGCGACGCGCTGGGCCACGAACAGCCAGCCCTCGGGGTAGGCGCCGTCGACGTTCGGCGCCTTGATCACCGAGGAGCCGAACACCCAGTCGCCCGACGGGGTCGATCGTTGCACGTTGACCTCGGTGCCGGCGCCGGCGGCGGCCAGCGCGGAGCCGTCCGCGCGGCTGCGGTCGGTCATGGCGGAGACCACGGCCTGCTCCAGCGTGGGGGCGGCGGAGGTGGTGGTGGCCGCCAGCGAGGAGGCGGCCAGGACGAGGGTTCCCAGAACGGTGCGTAAGCGGTGCCGCATCGATGGCTCCTTGGGTGACGCGGAGGGGGGTGTCGCCGCGTACGGTCCACCACCTGGGCGGGGACCGGCAAGTGCGCCGGTTCCGCAGGGGAGCCAATACTCTGATAAATCGGGTTTCAACGGTGAAGAGGCGCTGGTCCAGGCCCGCGCCTCCGCCTACGGCGTTGAACTTTCAGCGAATTCGAGCCGCGGCATCAGTGGTGCCGCGGCTCTCCGGACGGGACCGGTTCTCGGGGGATTCAGCGGTGGCCGACGAGTTCGCCCACCGGGGCGTCCGTCACCTGGGTGGTGGTCTTCCTGGCGGCGGCGACGCGCGGGACCACGGCGATGGCCAGGGCGCCGAGCAGCGCGGGCAGCACGAATCCGTAGAAGTTCCACTCGAACCCGAGCCCGGACCCGAGCAGCCAGCCGCCCATCAGCGGGCCGACGATCGCGCCCGCCCGGCCCACGCCGAGCGACCAGCCCAGCGCCGAGCCGCGGCCCGCGGCCGGGTAGAAGGTGGCCACGCAGCCGTTGACCAGGATCTGGGTGCCGACGCTGCCCAGCCCGGCGACGGCCACGCAGAGCATCAGCAGTCCGGTGCCGAGGTCCAGGGTGAGCACGTAGATGCAGACGGCGGCGGCCAGGAAGGCGACGACGGTGATGACCTTGGCGCCCACCCGGTCGGCGAACACCGACATCACGATCGAGCCGACGATCGCGCCGAGGTTCAGCATGAGCAGGAACTGCAGCGACGACCCGAGCGGGTAGCCGGCGGCGCGCATGATCTGCGGCAGCCAGGTGTTGAGCCCGTAGATCAGCAGCAGGCCGCAGAAGCTGGCCGCGCCGAACAGGAGGGTGGCGGCCAGGTAGCCGCGCCTGAACAGCAGCCCGAACCCGGTCCCCGCCGGTGTCGCAGTCGCCGTCGCGGTCCCGTTCGCGCTCGCCGGGCTGGCGGGCTTGTCGCGGACGTCGTCCAGGTCGAGGCCGTAGCGGGCGGCCACGGCGGCCGCCTCGGCGCGGCGGCCACGCGCCAGCAGGTAGCTCGCCGACTCGGGCAGCAGCCGGAACGCCAGCGGCAGGATCAGCACGATGGGCGCGGCGCCGATCCAGAACATCAGCCGCCAGCCGTGCTCGGACACCAGCGCCATGGCGGCCAGCGCGGCCAGGCAGCCGCCGACCGGATAACCGCAGAACATCAGCGCGTTGTACAGGTTGCGCCGCCGCCGTGGCGCGTATTCGACGGTTAGCGCGATCGCGGTGGGCACGACGCCGCCGAGGCCGACGCCGCCGATGAGGCGGAAGAGGCCGAACAGCTCGGGGGTGGGCGCGATCGCGCACAACGCCATGGCGACCGAGAACCAGGCCACGCTGACGATGATGATCTTGCGCCGGCCGACCACGTCGGTGATCCCGCCCGCGACGAGCGCGCCGATCAGCATCCCGGCCAGCGCATAGCTGCCGATGGCCCCGGCCTGGGGCGGGGTGAGGTGCCACGGCTCGTACTTGAGCAGGGTGGGCACCACCGAGCCGTAGACGATCAGGTCGTAGCCGTCGAAGATGAGCGTGAAGAAGCAGATGGCGACCACGGCGAGCCCACTCCTGGGTCGCGCGGGTGACGAACGGTCGGTCGTGTGCATGGATTACTCCAGGAGCGTCGTACTGAAATGCGGGTGTGCCGCGAAATTACAACGCGATTAGAACGACCGTCCAATAAAAGGTGCTGATGAAAAGGCGGGCGCGGTATTATCCGTTTCTGCGTCGTACCAGATGGAAGCTGAAGTCGTCGCCCCGGTGGTAGTCGTGCGAATGCAGCAGCGGCCGGCCGGCGCTGTCGTGGTGGGTCTGGGTCAGCAGCAGCCACGCGCCGCCGGACTCCGCCGCGCCGACGCGCTCGGCCTGCGCGGGGCCGAGGGTGACGGCACGCACCTGGGTGACGGCGTAGGCGACGGCGTGGCCGTGCTCGGCGAACAGCGCGAACAGCGAGCCGGTCCAGTCGACCTCGTCCAGCGGGCGGGCGATGAGCGAGCGCGGGAACAGGTCGATGGAGTAGAGCAGCGCGTCGTCGCCGTGCCGGCGCAGGCGCTCCAGCCGGACGACCGCCTCGCCCGCGGGCAGGCGCAGCAGCTCGCGCTGCTGCCGGTCGGGCTCGGCCGCGGCCAGGCCGAGCACCGTGTTCTCGCCGGTGAGCCCGCGGCTGGCGAGCATGTCCGTCACGCCTTCGAGCCTGGTCAGCGGACGGTCGAGGCTGGGCTGTGCGGTCAGGTAGCGGCCGTCGCCGTGGCGTGACTGGATGAGCCCTTCCTGCTCCAGGAGTTTGAACGCCTCCCTGACGCTGGTGCGGCCCACGTCGAACAGGTCGACGAGCTCGTTCTCCGACGGCAGCCGGTCGCCGGGACGCAGGCCGCGCCCGGCGATCAGCGCGTGCAGCCGATCGCGGACCTGAACGGCCCGGGTGGGATTTCCTCGTGTCACGTGATTCGCGCCTCCGCGTCTCATCATGAATTGTCATCGGACAAGCGTCAATACTTGTCTGATGAGTTATTTCTCAAAGCTCGCCACGCCTTGACAGGAACGCGTTCGCATATCACCTTGTGGAGCGGATCAGGGAAATGCGGGTGAAGGAGGACCATGGGCGCTCAGCCGTCGCCGGCCACCCCCGGGCAGGCCGGTGAACCCCCGCCGCGCACCCCCTGGGCGACGATCGCCGTCGTCCATCTCGGCGGGGTGGTCGCGGCGATGAGCCTCGGCAAGTTCGCCCCGGTCGGGCCCGAGGTGGCGGACCGGCTCGGGCTGTCGCTGCCGGAGCTGGGCTGGGTGATCTCGGCGGTCGTCGGCGTCGGCGCGGTCGCCGGGCTGCCCGGCGGTTACCTGGTACGCCGCTTCGGCACCCGGCGGTCGCTGGTCACCGGGCTGGCGCTGATCGCGGCGGCGGGCGCGGCGAGCCTGGCCACCGGCGACTTCGGCTGGCTGCTGGCCGCCAGGGGCGTCGAGGGCGTCGGCTACCTGCTGGTCACCATCGCCTGCCCGGCGCTCGTCCTGCGGCTGGCGAGCGAGCGTGACCGGGGCACGGCGCTGTCGATCTGGGCCACGTTCGTCCCGATGGGCATCGGCGCGAGCACGCTCGCGGGCGGCGTGATCGGTTCCGCACTCGGCTGGCGCGGCTGGATCGGCGTGATCGCCGCGCTGACGCTGGTGATGGCGGTGGTGGTGTGGGCGCGGCTGCCGCGCGTGGCCGGGCGCGAGACGTCCGGGCCCGTCCCCGGAGCCGGGGCGCTGCGCGGGCCGGTGCTGCTGGGCGCGGCGTTCTGCCTGGCCGCGCTGGTGACCATTCCGGTGGTCGTGCTGCTGCCCACGCTGCTCATCGGGCGGTACGGCCACTCGGTCGCCGCCGCCGGCGCGGTGACCTCGCTGATCTCGCTGCTCAGCGTGCTGGGCGGGCTGGCCGTCGGGATGCTGCTGCGCCGCCGCGTGCCGGTGGGCGTGCTCGGGCTCGCCGGTCTGCTGATCGTCCCTGCGGCCTGGCTCCTGTACGGACCGGCGGCCACCCCGATGTCCGCCGAGGCGGGCGCGGCGGTGATCTCGGTGGCGAACGGTTTCCTCGGCGCCCTGGTCTTCGCCGCGCTGCCGATGGTGCTGGACCGGCTGGATCACGCCGACGTCGGCAACGGCGTGGTGGCCCAGGCGGGCAGCCTCGGCTCGCTGCTCGGCCCGCCGCTGTTCGGCCTGGTGGCCGGCGGGCTGGGATACGCGGCGCTGGTGCCGGTCATCGCCGCGGGAACCGTGGCGGCGGTCGGCGGGCTGCTGCTGGTGGGCGTCCGCGCGGGCCGCCCCCGCCCGGGCGCCGGATGAGCAGGTCGGATGCTCCTATGGATGTCAAGCGGAGCGTTCTTGATCCTTTGATGTGATGAGTCCGTAGAGTTCGCGGGCGACGTAGCGCTTGAGGCAGCGGATGATCTCTTTCTTGGACAGGCCGTCTTGGGTGC